>JAFPLG010000022.1 GCA_017402895.1 Paludibacteraceae bacterium | reverse complement strand
TCAAATATAGGAGCGGATATCCATCAACTCCTGTCGGATACGCTGTAGCATTTCCGAAGCTCGGAGTTTTACATCCACCTGACGGGTATCGTTGCGGAGCTCGCGACGGATGGCTTCGATGCGGGTGATCTTCAGTTCGTCGCGGATATAGCGGACGCGCTTGAGAAACTCAATATCCTCGGCCGTGTAGTAACGGTTGCCATGACCATCCTTGCGCGGGTCGAGTTCCTCGAACTGTTCCTCCCAGTAACGCAGGGTAGAGAAGGGCAGGCCCGTTATCTCCGAGGCCTCCTTGATAGAGTAATATATCTTAGATTCGCTCATTATTGCTTTGGGGTGGTTTTGTCCTCGTTGACTTCGCTATCGGGTACGTTCTTGCGGATAAACTGTGCCTTGCCCTTGGGCAGACAGATGATATTGTCGCGTCCGGCCGGTGTGACGCCCTGCAAGTACTGCGGATTCATCATACGGACAGTCTCAATCGGTGTGTCGGTGGCCTTGGCAATCTGCTGGAGCGTCATGCGCTTGTTGGTATGTACCGTATCGACTGGCACCGCCAGATTGTCGATTGTAGCCACCGGAATATTGTAGGCGTCGGCATATTCGATTACGTAGTTGTAGGCGATGAAGATAGGCATGTAGATGCGCGTCTGCTTAGGCAGGTAGGGGTAGATAGCCCAGAACGACTTCTTGCCTCCTGCCGCCTTGATGGCACCGCGTATAGTTCCCGAACCGCAGTTGTAGGCCGCGATGACGATGGCCCAGTCGCCGTACATTGAATAGAGGCGCTTGAGCAGTTTGCAGGCGGCCTCTGTGCTGCGGTAGGTATCCAGTCGGTCGTCTACATAAGCGTTTCGCTCCAATCCAAAGGCCTTACCCGAACCCGGCATGAACTGCCACAGACCGGCGGCTCCTCGTGGGGAGACGACCAGCGGATTGAGTTTCGACTCTACCAGCGTCAGGTACTTGAGTTCGGTAGGCAACCCGTTCTCGCGGAAGATCTGCTCGATGATCGGGAAGTAGTATTCGCCAAGTCCCCGTACGCGGCTGACCATACCGGGGGCCTTCAGATAACGGCTCACGTAGGTCTGCACCTCCTGGTTGTACTGCATCGGAACAGTCCGCTGCATTTGTTTGATACGTTGCTTGACCGTCTCGTCGGCCAAGACCGACAGACTGAGCGTCAGCGCAAGTATGAAAAAGACGAGTCGTTTCATTTCAAGGTAATAGCTAGTTTCATTTCTGCTGTACGTTGGGTGTACGGGTCAAAGTAGATCTGAGGATGGATGTCGAGCGACAACTCCTCGGATATGTCAAAATCGAACAACTGCGCATCGACATAGGCGTCGATGAGCGAGAGAGCATAGACCGCCACCGTGGCCACGATAGACAGGTCGCGATAACGGCGATAGACATTTTGGCGGTTCTTGAGCGTATTGATATACGTGCTCACACCACCCATGCGGTCGATATCATAGCCTTCGGGAAGGAGGGCGATGTACGACTTGGAGGCATCCGTTGAGACGGTGCCGTTGACGTTATCGAGATAGAGATCTTTGTACGCCGTCTTATAGTCGGAATACAGACCTCCTGTGTAACTGATGGCATAGCCGCATCCCATGAAGGCGCCATAGACGATAGGCAGTTTCCAGTAGGAGCGGTTGTAGATCTGTCCCAAGCCCGGGCAGATGGCGCCTAACCAAACGGCACGCATAGCGTCCGGCTGACGAGTCAGGTCGATCATGTAGCGATACTCGGGTTCCCCGGCATCGGCGCGATGAATCACGACGGTATCGGGCTGATAATAGATACCATCGGTCGGGGCGATGCTGTCGTTGACCTCCTGGGCAGAGAGCCAAAGAGGCAATAATAGGAATAATATGCCAATCAGTCGTTTCAATGCAGACGCTGGATGAGTTGATTTAGTTCGTCTTCGTTGCGGAAGGGGATGAGCACTTTGCCTTCCTTGACTTGTACGCGGCAGCCCAGCATTTCACTTAGGGCGTTCTGCTGCTCGGGGTAGGGATTGGCTGCGACCTTGGCCTTAGTAGCCTTGGGTTGCTCAGCTTCCTGAACAAGTTGCTCGACACGGCGAACCGACATACCCTCACGCAAGATGCGCTGATAGAGCGAAAGTTGCTCTTGTGGCGACTTGGCGCCAAGGATAGCGCGGGCGTGGCCCATCTCGATGCGCTTCTCCTTGATGCCCATCTGTATCTCGGCCGGCAACTTCAGCAGACGCAGGTAGTTGGCCACCGTTGCACGCTTCTTGCCGACGCGCTCTGCCATGCGCTCCTGGGTCAGTTGGTAGTCGTCCATCAGTCGCTGGTAGGCCAGCGCTATCTCGATGGCGTCCAGGTCCTCGCGCTGGATATTCTCGATGAGAGCCATCTCCATAACTTGCTCGTCCTTGGCCGTGCGGATATATGCCGGGATGGCATTCAGTCCGGCCAGTTTGGCAGCGCGGAAACGACGCTCACCGGCAATAATCATATAGGTGTCGTCGTCGTTCTTGCGCAAGGTGATAGGCGATATCACGCCGTGCTCGCGAATTGAATCGGCCAGCTCCTGCAGCGCTTCCTCGTTGAAGTTTCGACGCGGCTGATCGGGATTGGCAATGATCTTATGGAGTTCCACTTCGGAGATCGAACTGCCTCCGCGGGTCTCGATATGCGTGGTGTCGATGAGTGCATCGAGTCCACGTCCTAGTCCTGTAACTTTTTTCATTTTAGTCGTTGGTCGTTAGTCGTTAGACTACTGTCGTTTGATTAGTTCTTTGGCCAGAGCCAGATAGTTTTTCGCACCCTTGCTCGACGAGTCGTACTCCATGATAGACAGACCGTGGGAAGGTGCTTCGCTCAAGCGTACGTTACGCGAGATGACGGTGTTGAAGACCAAGTCGCCAAAGTGGCGCTTCACCTCCTCGTATACCTGGTTGGAGAGGCGCAGACGGTTGTCGTACATCGTCAGCAGGAATCCCTCGATCTGGAGCGACGGGTTGAGTTGCGACTTGATGATCTTGATTGTGTTGAGCAACTTAGCGATACCTTCCAGGGCGAAGAACTCGCACTGAACAGGGATGATCACGCTGTCGCTGGCGGTGAGTGCGTTGACGGTCAACAGACCAAGGGATGGGCTGCAGTCGATCAGGATATAGTCGTACTCGCTGCGCAGCTGCGAGAGGATTTGCTTGAGAATCGTCTCGCGGTGCTCGATGTTGAGCATCTCAATCTCGGCGCCTACCAGGTCGATATGACTCGGGATGATATCCAGTCGCTTCACCGATGTGCTCACGATGGCTGTGTGCGGGTCGATGCGATTGATGAGACACTCGTAGATGGTGTTGCTCAGTTGCTCGATGTCGACTCCCAGACCCGATGAGGCATTCGCCTGAGGGTCGGCGTCGATGAGCAAGACATGTTTGCCCTGTTGAGCCAGGGCGGCTGCCAGGTTGATAGAAGTAGTGGTCTTGCCCACGCCTCCCTTCTGATTGGCCAATGAAATGATTTTACTCATAGATATGTTGTATAATTTGTTTTGCGGTTATTTGCTTGCAGGCATAGTTGAAGAACCGGCAGTGGTTGGTGCCGTGCATCGTGCACGGACGGCAGGCCAGTTCCTGGTGCTGCAAGATATCTTCTTCTCGTTGTTTCCAGCCCATGAAGCCCAGTTTGGGATGCGTGCCGCACCATATGCTGATGGCTCGCAGGTGCACCAGCGAACTCAGGTGTTGGTTGGCTGAATCCATACAGATCATATAGTCGAGTTGGCGCATCAGTTCCAGTTCTTCTCCCAGTCGGAGTTGGCCGGCTACGCTCTCCACCTGCTTGTGGAGGCCAGCCCACTGACGCAGCATCTCACACTCTACTTCGCCGGCTCCGAAGAGAAACACGCGCGTGTTGGGACGTTCGGCCAGCCGGAGTATCAACTGCTTGGTCACCTTGTAGGGCAGTATGTTCGATTCAGACTTAGCAAAGGGCGCTACGCCTACCCAGCTGCCTTGACGCTCGCCGAAGAGTTCCTTGACCTTGGTTTTGGCCGTGCGGTTGACCTTGATCGCCTCAAACTCGCGATCGGTCTCCAGTCCGGCTCGCCGAAATGCATCACAGTAGCGGTCAAACTCGCTGGGCAGGGCGTCGTGGTACTTCGCCCCTGTCAGCGTCAACCGGCGCTTAAGCCAACGGCCGTAGTGCACCGACACGATATGTGCTCCGTGTAGACGCAGATGCCAACGAAGCAGGCGTGTGTTGAGGCGGTCTTGCAGGTCGATAACGACGTCGGCCTTGATCTGTCGGAGCTGACGCATCAGTCGAAACAGGTCGCGCGGCTGTTTGTAATCGGCCTCGACATACTCTACGTTCTTTAGCCCGTAGAACATGTCCTGGAGCGGTTTCATCGCTGCGACAATGAAACGATCGTCCGGATAGCGTCGCGAGAGCGAACTAATCACCGGAACGGTCATGGCTACGTTGCCAAGCGTCTCAAGTCGTATGATGAGATAGGTCTTCACGTACAGAGTCTTTATTTGATGTTTGCTGCAACGTCGGCGATGAATTGTTCCCAGTCCATGTCGGTCTCGTAGGCATGGCGACCATCGCACCATCTGCTCCAGCATGCGCCGAAGTAGTATGTAAATGTGGTTCCCATCTTATAGGGGGCAACCAGCACAACCGTATTGTCGTATTCTAAGGGTCGTTTAGCTGCCGGGTCGGGTACATAGACCGCTATGTAACTGCGGCCTTGTGACGTAGAACCATTGTAGTCGTAGTTCATTTGTGCAGCTTTTTTATCGGAGAGAGCATCCTCGCAATAGGTGAGCGTGCGTGTCTCTTCGTTGTAGCCGCATCGATCCAGACTATCGTGCAGGTAGATGCCACCACCCAGGCTGATTTCGGGCAGCGAGTCGCTACCTACGTAGGAGAGCACCACTTCTGCCTTGCAGAGCGGCGTGCCTGCCTCGGCGGTGATAGTAATCTGCTCGTGGAGCAAGTGCCCTGCCACAGGTACGCTGTCGTATTCCAGGCGGAATGTGAAACGGTTGTTGTCCTGATAGAGTATCTCATAGCGAGAGTAGGGACCGCCAACCCACAACTGGTTGTCGGCAATGATGGCCAGTCCGCCACATCCCGTGGTATGCCCCACTTTGTAGCAATCCAGTCCCTTGCCGTAGTTGATATGATAGGGAAGTCCCAGTTCAGTCTCGCGATAATAAAAGCTATCTACGATAAGTTCGGGACAGGCTTTTAACCACAGATCCACACCGTTCGAGGGGTTCTCATCGGCCAGCGCGGGTCCGTACATACGAAAAGCAGCATACTCGTTCTCCCACGCAAAGTCGTCCTTACGCTCCGGCACAAAACGTCCGAAGACACGCGGTCCATCCGGTGCACAAGCCATGAGGAGTACGGAGTACAGAATACAGAGTACGGACTTATTTACTATTCGATTCATTTTTTCGTAATGACGAGGTTTTACTTCGGTTGCCGGCCGATATAAGCCAGTATACCGCCATCCACGTATATGATCTGGCCGTTCACAGCATCCAAGGCGTGGCTGGCCAGGAACACGGCTGTGCCTCCCAGTTCGTCGGGATTGAGCCAACGGCCTGCGGGGGTCTTGGCGCATATAAACGCGTCAAACGGATGACGACTGCCATCGGCTTGCGGTTCGCGTAGTGGGGCAGTCTGCGGCGTAGCAATATAACCCGGTCCAAGGCCATTGCACTGGATGTTGTATTCGCCATATTCTGAGCATATGTTGCGCGTCAGCATCTTTAGTCCTCCCTTGGCGGCAGCGTATGCACTGACTGTCTCGCGCCCCAGTTCCGACATCATAGAGCAGATATTGATGATCTTGCCCTCGCGGCGCTCCATCATCTCGGGCAACACAGCTGCACTGACGATATACGGAGCCACCAGGTCGATGTCGATCACCTGCTGGAATTCCTCGCGCTTCATCTCGTGCATCGGGATACGCTTGATGATACCGGCGTTGTTGACTAGGATATGTATCGGGCCTACCTCGCGGTGGATCTGCTCGACGAGTGCCTTGACAGCCACTTCGTCGGTTACGTCACACACATAGCCGTGTGCATTTTGGATGCCCTCGGCGCGATACGATTCCATGGCTTTGTCTATTGCTTCCTGGCTGCGGGCATTGAAGATGATATGGTCAGCTCCGGCCTGCGCAAACGCTTTGGCAATAGCAAAGCCGATGCCGTAGCATCCACCCGTCACCCAGGCATTTTTGCCTTTCAATGAAAAGAGATTATTCATAAATTTTCAATTATCAATTTTCAATTATTTCAAGTCTGTTATCAGACTGAAGTCTTGGTCTCCGTAGTCGAGGTTCTCACCACCCATACCCCAGATGAAGGTGTAGTTGTGGGTTGCTGCGGCAGAGTGGATGGACCATTCCGGCGAGAGCACAGCCTGGTTGCCGCGCATCCAGATGTGGCGGGTCTCAGCGACTTCACCCATGAAATGGCAAACGGCCTGGTCTTCCGGCACCTCAAAATAGAAATATGCCTCCATACGACGGCTGTGGACGTGTGCCGGCATGGTGTTCCAAACGCTACCGGGAGCCAGTTCGGTCATTCCCATCTGCAGTTGGCAGGTAGGCAGCACCTGATTGACCAGCATCTTGTTGATATCACGCTCGTTCGACATCTCGAGGCTACCCATATGGGCTACGACGGCGTTCTGTTTGGTTATTTTCTTGTTCGGATAGGTGCAGTGTGCCGTGGTGGAGTTGAAGTAGAAGAGGGCAGGGTGCTTCGGATCCAGACTCTCGAAACGCACCTCGCGGTCGCCACGACCCAGGTACAGTGCTTCCTTATAATCCAGTTCGAATACCTCCTCGCCGGCTATGACGCGTCCTTTGCCTCCTACGTTGAAGATGCCCATCTCGCGGCGAGTCAGGAAGTAGGGTGCACGCAGGGGATCGATAGCCTCCAGCAAGAGGGATTCTTTTACCGGCATCGCTCCGCCAACAATCATGCGGTCGTACATAGAGTAAACCATGTTCACTTCGTCTGCGGCGAATACACGCTCGATCAGGAAATCCTTGCGCAGACGCGTGGTGTCGTACTGCTTCGCATCCGTAGGGTTGGATGCATAACGTACTTCGTAATTTGTTTTCATATCTAGTTTTTTATTTTATTTGCTTTCGCCTATAACCTTTCGCCTTTCGCCTTTATTTTCTTGTTCAGTGGCCACAACCATCCTATATTCAAACTCACGTCCAGTGGTGCCGCCTGGGAGAAATAAGCCGTGGCGCGTGTGTTGTACGGTCCGCCCAGACTATAGTTGGCTCGCAGTTCCAGTTGGTAAAGGCCCGCTTTTTCGGTGCGCACATACATACCCAGTCCGCCAGCCAGTCCCCAGTCGAAACGGTTGTCGATAGACTGATACTGCTTACTGGTGGCGGCTCCAGGCTGGATGCCGCTATAGCTATCGCCTACGCATACACCTATCTGGGGCCCCAGGTTGACAAAGCCACGCACTTTGCCCTCTTGCTTGAAATAGAGGTGCATCAAGAAGGGAATCTCCAGATAGTGGAGGTGGCGCTGGTAGGTGGCTGTCTCGGTGTGCTCGCGCCAACCACGATGCATGTAGTTGAGTTCCACCTGTACACCGCACACCTTATGTGCTGCGTAGCGGAATACGAATCCGGCATCCGCACCCAGTATGACACCGTTGGTGAACGGGTCATTCATGTTCGATACGGTGGGGCGGAACAGCACGGTGGAGGCTTCTACACCTCCCTGCACGCCGATGTACATCTCCGGCGCACGCAGCATGGGCTGTGCCCAAACGGAAACCATGACCGCTTCGCTCAAGGAGCATAGAACCAGGATTAATATGTACTTGCTAACTTTAACCATTCGCCAATAACCATTCGCCTTTAGCCTTTATTCTGTGCGTAGCACCTCAATATGCGAGTTGATCATAGCACCTCCGTCCACGTAGGGCTCGAAGTCGATGTCCGACTGTGCTCCGTGGTAACGCTTGTCGGTCAGGATGCCGATTAGTTTGCGTGTCACATCGTAGCCCAGTAGGTCGTAACGGGGATAGATCACGGCATGGCGCATCTTAAAGTACTTATCCCACGCCTCGTCGTAGGCTGTCATGTCGGCTTCTTGTTCCGTTACGAATGTCGAGGTGTAGATGAACGGCACATTGATCTGCTGGTTCAGCCACGAGAACGCACCGTACACGGCCATCTTATGCTGCGGATGCAGTGCTTCGATCTTGGGGATAAGGTTCTTGACCAGTTGGAATCGTCCGCAGGGCAGGAACACGATATTCTCCGCTCCTGTGCGCAGGGCGTAGGTTAGCGAGTCGTTCTGTACGGCACTGCGGTGGATCGACGAATAGGAGATCATGTTCTCGGATATCGCCTCGCGCATGGCCTTGGAGTTTTCGTCCATGATAGAGTCCTCGATGAATACGCAGTGTACTTTCTGGTCGGACGACAGCAGGTATTCTACCATCGCCTTGCGCTCTTGCTCTGGTGTGGAGTTGTACTGCATCAGGTAGGGGTTGTCGGTTAGGTAACGTGGGTCGTTCGTCACAGGCAGGATGGTCGGCACCCGGTTCTCCCGGATCCACGGACTGAGCAACTCGATCTGTTCGGTATAGAACGGACCGATGATGCCGTTGGTGCCCATGAGTGAACTGTCGCGCAGCATCTGAGCCACAGCCGCCGTATCGGTGCGACTGTTGTGCACGTACAGGTCGATGAAGATAGAATCCTTCTGGGGCGTCTCGTACAGCGCCATGATCACGCCGCGGTAGAACTCAATGAGTCGTTCCTCTTGGGCGTTCGGAGGCGTATTGCCTACATGGAAGGGCATGACGACGTCCAGCCGGTAGCGCGGCAGTCGGGCAATGACCGAATCCAGGTTCTCGCCTGCCATCTCTCTCGGTGCGCCGGCAACGGGGATGTAGAGCACCTCGTCCATTTGCGGGTCACGATCTTTGAGTTGCGGATTCCAAGCTTTGATATCATCGATGTTGACGTCGAATATCTTGCTGATACGGTACAATCCGATGCTTTTCCCCGTTGTGTATTTATACACCAGGTAGCCGTTAATACGTTCGGTCGGGTAGTTCAATTTCTGACCCAGCATCGTGGCAGCCATGCTGCACAGCAGTAGCATTGTGATCAATCGAAACTTCATGCAATATGTGTCTTTTTAGTATATTTGCGTTTTCTAAACATCAGCACGACCAGACCTACCAGTGCCAGTACGGCGATAGGCAGCAGGGTGCTGACGAGTTGTATCTGGGTGCGCTGAGCATATGAGCGCTTTTGGTTCAATAGGTGCAGGTCGATCTTCTTCTGGCGCAGACCAATCAGTCCTTCGCTGTCGGCCAGGTAGAGCACGGCATTGGTGATAAAGTCGCGGTTGCCGAACTGCATACCTGAGTATCGGTCGTAGCCGGCCGGCAGGGCTTGTCCTTTCTCAATGTCATTGCGTATGATGCTACCCGAGGCCACGACAATCTGGCGTGTCTCTATGCTCTGCTCGCGTTGTGGCATCGAGGTGCGGATGCTGTCAGGCCGCATACGATGCGCAAAGATAGACGGGAACTCGCCTTGGAGCGCCACAGCCACCGGTATGTACTGGTAGCGGAACGTGCTCATGTCGGGATTCAGGTCGCTCAGGTCCACTTCGGCCGGCGTCGGGATAACGCGACTGGCGGTGGACGTAGCAAGCAACACATCTTTCTTTATACCGTCTTCGCCACCCACGGGTTCTATCGGTGAGGCAAACGAACAACTCACCTGTGTCACGTTTTTCGTTACGGGCGACTCTTGCGAGGTTAGCAGCAGCGGTGCATAATACCACGGCATGGGTTGCAGGTTGCTCTCCTTGGGATCTTGGCTGACATTAACCGGTATGGGCAGACATTGTACGTCCTGCAGCAGTGCCGGCTGGATACGTATGCCATATCGGAAGAGCATGTCCTGCAGATTCAGATCCAACGGCAGCACGGGCGTAAAACCGCTCTTGCTCAGTACTTCGTCCGAGAACTGCACACCGTTGAGCACCCATAGTATCCGTCCGCCTTGCATCAGATATTGGTCCAGACAGTACTTGTCTTCTTCGGAGAAGCGCGTCTGCGGGTCGGCAATAATCAACACACGGTAGGGCTGCAGGGCTTCCGGCTCCAAACCGATTTGCCCACGGTCCACCTGGAAATGGTGGCGTAGCAGTTCTTCGATATCGGCTACGTGTTGCTCCGGCAGTTCCTGATGGCCTTCAATAAAGGCCACTTTGGGTGTCTCTTTACGCGTCAGTTCGCTGATGGCTTCCGCGAGGGTGTATTCTAGATTCTCGATGCTTACGTTCAGGTTCTCCTCGCCCGAGAGCTGTCGGTTGTTGTTGAGCAGCGCGACGATAGTGTAACGCCCTTTGTACGACACTTTGGCGTATGGATAAACCGGTGTTTGCGCGGTTTTGCCGTTGTGCTGGCGTTCGTGCACGATAGTGGGTTGGAGACCGTTGGGCATCTTCTCCTTGTCCGCATCAAAAGTGTGACGACGAACAGAAGCATAGATGCGGAACTCGTCCAGCGTTTCCTCTGTGGCGGCTTTCAGTTTGCGGAAACCGGCATTCAGATCGCCGTCCAGATAGAGTGTCACCTCTATCGGTTCGTCGAGCGACTGGAGTAGTTGCTTGGTCTGACGTCCCAGGGTATAGTGACGGTCATCCGTCATGTCCACACGCACCACGGTCAGTCGGGCCACGATGGCAGCTGCCACCAGTAGCGCCACCACCCCCAACCATATGTATCGTTCTACTTTAGCCATTAACCATTAGCCATTCGCCATTAGAGGCTTTTCAGCTCGTCGAAGACGGCTTGGTCAATTTTGATCTCGTATTTCTTGCGGAGTTGCTCGATCCAGAGTTTCTCCAGGTAGTCCTGGTAGTCGGTCGTCACCTTGCCTCGCTCGTCCAGATAGGTAGCAGGGGCTTTCAGTTTCTGGCCTACGCAGAAGACGTACGGCCATTCCTCGGTCTCGGCCTGCGGAGCTTTCTTGTCCTTGAATCCCAGACGGTCCACTACCTTGTTCTGACCTTTGTTCCAAAGGCCGTGGTTATATTTCACGTAGGTCTGGTCGTCGATATTGATACGCTGGCTGATATAGCTGTCAATCGAGTCCGGATTGCTGCGGATAATCGACTTCATAGCGCGCATTGTGTTCTTGTCCTTGCAGTAAACGACGTATCCTTTGTACTTAGGTTCTGTCCATGGGTAGTCGGCACGGTGAGCCTGGAAGTAACGCTCCAGTCCGACAGAGTCCTTGCTGGCCTTGTCCCACACCTCGCGTAGCGACACCTCAAACAGCAGGATGCCGTCGTGGTACTCGCGAACCAGATTGCGGAACTCTGGGTATTTCTCCTCCAGATGGCTGTCGGCATAGGCTTTTACGTCTTCGTCGCTCATGTCCTTAGGCAGGTTGTATTCGCTGCGGGTCTTGCGGATAAAGGCCTTGTCGGTCTCTTTCATGCGTTCGTCGCGCTGAACGCTGCGCATCACCTGCGGGCGGATGCTGTCTAGCGGCTGGATAGGACGACGTCCGTACAGCTTGATGATATGCCATCCGTAGATGCTGGCGAAGGGCTTACTTATCTCTCCCTCCTTCATGCTGAAGGCTACGTCTTCGAAATCGCGAACCATCATGCCTTGGCCAAACCAACCGAGGTCACCGCCACGCATAGCCGAACCTTTGTCGTCCGATAGGCGCTGAGCCAGTTCCTCGAAGTTGCCACCAGCTTGTAGCTCTTGGTAGATCGAGTCGATCACTATCTCAGCTACGTCCTTGATGCTGTCGTTGCCGCGGGGTACCATCTTCATGATATGCGCTGCATGCACTTCTTCGTGCGTTTTTTCCTCTTCTACCAACGCAATATGGAATCCGTAGGCCGTGCGGAAGATCGGCGTCACCTCACCCACCTTAGTGCCATAGACGGCTTCCTCAAAGCTATACACATAGCGGAAAGGTGCAATCCATCCCAGTTCACCGCCGTTGTCCTGTACGCTGGGGTCAGTGGATATCTGACGAGCCAGTTTTTCGAACAGCTGTGCTCGCTTCTGGCCTTTGACTTTTAAGAGCTGCTTGCGGGCTTTCTCCAGCTGCTGACGTGCTGCTTTCTCTGCGCTATCCGAAGCGGTGGGAGGACACTGGATGGCGATATGCGCCGCACGACGATCACGCGTCATATGGTCGTAACTCATCGTTACCAGGCTGTCCAGCGCCGACTCGTCTTGCAGATACTTCGGCGTAGCCTGAGCGCGGTAACCACTCAGTTCCTTGAGAAACGAAGCTGTCGTGTCGATACCCTGAGCTTTGGCTTCTGCCACTTTCAGCTTGAAGTTGATGAATAGATCCAGGTACTCGTCCATCGTCTTCTGCTCGAGGGTGGTCTCCTGGTTGTTCTTTTGATAGATGTACAAAAACTCCGATGCCATGATCGGCTCGCCGTTGATGGTCATCAGCACTTTGTCCTCTTGCGCCATGGCTGCAGCTCCCATGCCCAGCACGATGGCGAGTAGTGTAAATACACGTTTCATATCTTCAGTAAAAAATTATTATTTTTTTGTATTCAATACAAAATATCGTGCAAAGATACTACAAAATTTTGATATACGCAATTTTTTTTGTACTTTTGCACCGAAATTCCGAATATTACCGTACAAAAACCATGCAAAACGACTATTTTCCCTCTGAAAAAGTAAGTGCAATACGCGATTTTATCGCCCGTGCTACGCATGTTGTGATTCTGACGCATATGTCTCCCGATGGTGACGCCATGGGCTCTGCCCTGGCCATGTACCATTACTTGGTCGAAAGTGGAAGGACAAAAGACAAAAGACTAACGGCTCATGTAGTAGTGCCTAATGCCTTCCCTAACTTTCTGGCATGGATGCCGGGAGCGGATAGTGTTATCATTTACGACGAGCAAGCTGACCGTGCGGATGCACTGTTGGCCGAGGCGGACCTGGTGATTTGTACGGATTTCAACGACCCCAAACGTATTGGTCGGGTGGGCGAGCGGATGATGGAGAAGACGTGCCCGAAGATACTGATTGACCACCATCTTCATCCGGTCGATTTCGCGGATGTTACGCTCTCGTATCCAGCCTCTCCTTCTGCCAGCGAACTCGTTTATCGATTGATAATCAGTCTCTCGGGCGAAAGTGGTCTCTCG
Organism: Paludibacteraceae bacterium; assembly: GCA_017402895.1. Classification (GTDB taxonomy): domain Bacteria; phylum Bacteroidota; class Bacteroidia; order Bacteroidales; family Paludibacteraceae; genus Colicola. Next base: position 5,954 of record JAFPLG010000022.1, on the reverse strand, counting down.
GGCGAAAATGGTCTGGCGGTGGCAACCGCCATTTACACCGGCATGATGACTGACACCGGCAATTTCTCCTTCAATTCCTGCCATCCTGAGATGTACGAGATACTGGCTGACTTGGTGCGTCTGGGCGTCAACAAGGATGCGGTCTATAACGCCGTGTTCAATGCCTATTCGGCCGACCGTATGCGACTGATGGGGTACTGCCTCTACCGAAAGATGCGTATCTTCCCCGAACATCATGCCGCACTCATCTATTTGAGTCGTAAGGAACTCTATCGTTTCCGCTTCCAGTCGGGCGACGCTGAGGGTATCGTCAATCTGCCTCTGCAGATCAACGATGTCTATTATTCTTGTTTCATGCGTGAGGATAAGATTGAACCGCATGAGCGCGAACGCGCCGGCAAGGCTAAGTCGAAAATCAAGATCTCGTTCCGTTCTCAAGGGGACCGTCCGGTCAATATCTTTGCGGCCGAACATTTTCACGGAGGGGGACATGCCAATGCGGCAGGTGGTGAGTTCTTTGGGACGGTCAACGAGGCCGTTCAAGAGTTCCTGGACCACTATCCCGAATATTTCCGTCAGGACTAATGGGCTCTGACCCGTATGATGTCGCGTAGGTCCGTTGTGTAGAGCGGACTCTTGTGATCTGTGCGATACACCGTTGTGTCCGATCGCATCTGCGCTCCCAAGATGACGGACCGCTTGCCGTGGCGGTCGTCGATATGGTCCAGTGCGCGTTGCAGTCGGGCTTCTTTTTCTCGGTCTTTCTCGTCGAACAGATCCGGCACGACGGCTGTCTCGCGGATGATCTTCATCAGTATCACGCCTGCTTTCTTATATGGTGCTCCTCTGCGGTAGGCGCGACGCAGGGCAGCCAAGGCGTGGCATACCAATTCCTGGGTGTTGGCCGTGGCTACGGGCAGGGTGACCAGCTCGCTCAGGTAGTGCTGCTCCTGGTCGGTGCGAAACGACGAGGTGTGGGCATATATCACCATCTGCTGGCATACCGAGTGCTGCAGGCGTAGTTGCCGTGCACAGTGGGCGCAGAAATTGGCTATCTGTTCCTCCAACAGCGTCAGGTCGGTCAGGGCATGTGCGAAGGTGCGCGAGATGGTGATGGACTGCTTTATCTCCAGTTGAGTGATGTCTATCGCATCATCGCCGCGCAACTCACGCCAGGTCATCAAACCCGGTTTGTTCAGTAGTCGTTGGGCGAAGATGGAAGAGCGTTCTGTCAGTTGGAGTGCCGTCTTGATACCGGCCGATTCCAGTTTGGCTTTTGCTTTTCGGCCGATGCCCCATACGTCACCTATCTCGAAGTTCTCGAGGGCTTTTTGCCGCTGCTCTTCGGTGCGGATCACGCATACGCCGTGGTAACCGGGATAACGCTTGGCGTACTTGCTGGCCACTTTTGCCAGGGTTTTCGTGGCGGCTATGCCCATTGAGACGGGGATGCCTACGCCCTGGCGTATCTCAAGTACGATGCGTTCGCAATAGGCTTTCTGCTCGGCTTCCGGCACGTGGTCCAGGTTGATGAATCCCTCGTCTATCGAGTATTGCTCAAATCGTGCGGTCTTCTGCCTGAGTATCGACATCACGCGGTCGCTCAGGTCACCATAGAGGGAGAAGTTCGACGAGAAGCACACTACGCCCTGCTTGTCGACCAGCCCCTTGATTTGGTAGAGCGGAACGCCCATCTTGATGCCCAGTGCCTTGGCTTCGTTGCTTCGGCTCACCACGCAGCCGTCGTTGCCCGACAGCACTACGACGGGCCTGCCCTCCAGGTCCGGTCGGAACACCCGTTCGCAACTCACGAAGAAGTTATTACAATCACAGAGCGCGTACATTATAATGGCGAATGGTTAAAGGCGAATCTAATGGCTAATGGCGTACGCGGTGTACTGCGTACGTTACTACGCCCCACACCTGGAAATTGCTGTTCTTATCCACGCGTATGGGCTCGAAATCGGGGTTGTGGGGGATGAGCCATGCGCACTGTTCGGTCTCGTCCATGCGAAACTCCTTGAGCGTGTACTCGTTGTCAATATAGGCGATGATATAGTCGCCGTCTTTGGGCGTCAGGCTGCGGTCCACTACCACCACATCGCCGTCCAGTATGCCGGCGTCGCGCATTGAGTCTCCCTCTACGTGGGCATAAAACGTGGTGTCGGGATGGGGTGTCATCTCGCGTGCCAGGTCTATTCGTTCTCCCGTGTGATCTGCTGCCGGTGAAGGAAAGCCGGCATGTATCGATTCCGCGAACTCTAGTGCTAATGCACTCGCTTCCGCTTCGGTCGGGTCTGTAATTCTTGCCATGTTTCTGCTTATTTTGCCTGCAAAGGTACACAAAAAATCTCGTTTATACAAATCTATAGTGCATTTTGCTTATTTACTCATGATGAAAACAGCTGTAAGGGTGGTGGTAAATAAAAACAACAGTGCGCGCGTAGTGTGTACGCGCGCATCGTTGTTATAAGGTGTTGGTAGATTTGGACTACGTGTTATATACAGATTGGTGTTGCTGCATATAAATAGGGTTGGCAGTCTTATACCACACCGCTGAAGCCCATGAATGCCATGGCCAGCAGACCGGCGGTGAGCAGTGCGATAGGTGTTCCCTCCATAGCCTTGGGTACGCGAGACATAGCGAGTTGCTCGCGAATACCTGCAAAGAGCACCAATGCCAGTGCGAAACCGATAGCGGTAGCAAAGGCAAACAGCGTACCGGTCAGCAAGTTAGCCTGGAGAGCATCGCCCGGCAACTTCTGAAGGAGCTGTGCCGGATCGGCTACGATGATAGCCACACCCAGGATGCAGCAGTTGGTCGTGATAAGCGGCAGGAAGACGCCCAGCGCCTGGTAGAGAGACGGACTGATTTTCTTGAGCACAATCTCAATCATCTGGACCAGCGCTGCAATCACGAGGATGAACAGGATGGTCTGCAGAAACTCGACATGCCAGAGGATGAGCAACTTCTGGAGCAGATAGGTCACGATAGTGGCCAGCACGAGTACGAACGTTACGGCTGCACCCATACCCAGCGCGGTATCAATCTTCTTGCTCACGCCCAGGAACGGACAGATACCCAGGAACTGGCTCAACACGATATTATTAACGAATATCGCTGCGATGAATATAAGGAAATATTCCATAATTTCAATTAAAAATTAAAAATTAAAAATTACGAATTATTTTTTGACAATCTTGTTCATAATTGCCATCAGATAGGCGAGTGCGATGAAGGCACCCGGAGCCAGGACGAAGATCAGCGATGCATAATGGTCGCTATAGATCTGCAGTCCGAAGATAGCACCCGTACCGAGCAACTCACGAATCATACCGATGAGCGTCAGCGCGAGGGTGAAGCCCAGACCCATGCCGATACCGTCGAGTGCGGAGAGACCTACGCTATTCTTAGCAGCAAACGCCTCGGCACGACCCAGCACGATACAGTTGACCACGATCAGCGGGATAAACAGACCGAGCTGCTCGTCCACGGCCGGAGCATATGCCTTCAGTAGGAACTGAACAACCGTTACGAAGGTAGCAATCACGACGATGAATGCCGGGATACGTACCTTATCGGGAATCAGGTTCTTCAGCAGCGAGATAACCACATTGGAGCAAACCAGCACAAAGAGCGTGGCCAGTCCCATAGACATACCGTTGACGGCACTGGTAGTTGTGGCCAGCGTAGGACACATACCCAGCACCAAGGCAAACGTAGGATTCTCACGGAGAATACCGTTGGTCAGTGTTTTCAGATTATTACTCATGACTTACCTCCTTTTCTGTTTCGTTGTTTTCGTGATGCTTGCAGTGACCGCACTTGTGGCCCTCTTCGTGGTGCTTGCATTTGCCGCACTTGTGGTCATTACCACCTTCGGCCGGCTCGGCATGCTCTTGTTTGCTTGCACCGCTGTGTGCATCCGCATTGCCCATATAGGCATTGTATGCCTTGTTGATAGCGCGCAAGAAAGCCTTGCTCGAGATCGTAGCGGCCGTGATGGCATCTACGTCACCACCTGCCTCTTTGCTCACTTTCAAGTTGCCCGCCTTGCGGCCACGGATGTTCTGACCGGGCTTGTCTTCGTTCTTGAACCACTCTTTGATATGATCACCCAGACCCGGCGTCTCCTGCTGGTCGAGGATAGCATAGTCGATGATCTTGCCTTCCTTGTCAAAGCCAACCATGATCTTCTGTGCTCCGCCGAAGCCCATTTCGCTAACCTCTACGGCAGCACCAATCTCCTGGCCGTCCTTCGTGGCGCGATAGATAACGACGTCACCCACTGTCTCGGCCTCGGCTACTTCAGCACCTACGCCTTGCTCGGGCAGTACGGCCAGGATAGCCTGCTCTTGTTTCTGTGCTTTCTGAGCCTCAATTGCATCTTGGGTCAGCAGATATACGCCAGCCAGCGCTGCAGCTGCCACTACGGAGATACAGACCAGACTCAGCACCATATTCTTGAAACTACTTTCTAATTTTGCCATAAAACTGTCCTCCTTATGCTTTTTTCTTCTCGCCGAAATGACGCGGACGAATACGGTTCAACAAAGGTACGGTGGCATTCATCATCAGGATGGCAAACGACATACCCTCGGGATACGAACCCCAGGTACGGATTACCATCACGATCAGACCAATACCTACACCGAAGATGATCTTACCCCAAGCCGACATCGGACTGGTGACATAGTCGGTAGCCATAAAGAAGGCACCCAGCATCAGACCACCGGTACATAGCTCATAACCTACGTACTTGCAGGTGCACATGCCCTCCGGAATACCTCCGAACGCACCCATCAGGGCAGCGAAGAGCGCTACGGTAGCCAGGATCGAAACCGGGATATGCCATGTGATGACACGTGTGCAGATCAGCATCAGTCCGCCGAGCAACAGAGCCAGTGCGCTGACTTCACCCAGCGAACCTCCGAGCAGTCCGACAAACGAATCCCAGAGGTCGGGCAACTTGTCCATCCACTGCGGGTCATAGCCCTTCAGCCCGGACTTGATGATAGCCAGCGGGGTAGCACCCGTGTTGGCATCCGTGATAGCCTGACCCATGATGGCGGAGTTGAAACCACTGGCCGTAGGCCACGTAGTCATCTGAGCCGGGAACGAGATGAGCAGGAATACACGACCCACGAGGGCAGGGTTGAACGGGTTCTGACCCAGACCACCGAAGGTCATCTTGCCTACACCGATAGCGAATACGGCACCAATGACTAGTATCCACCAGTCGAGGTTGCTCGGCACGTTAAAGGCCAGAAGCATACCGGTGAGAACAGCCGAACAGTCGCAGAGCGTCGGCTTCTGCTTGAGCAGGTACTTGGTGATCAACCACTCGGCACCTACACAAGCGGCTACGCTGATGGCCATCTCGATGAGCGCACCCCAACCAAACGCTACGATAGAAACAGCGTAGGCCGGTATGAGCGCCGCAATGACCAGGAGCATGTTCCGGCGAACACTATCACCACTATGGGCGTGAGGAGCCGGAGCAATAATTAATTTTTCCATATCTTTCAAATTTTCAAATATTCAAATTTTCAAATTACTTCTTCTCTGCGGCAGCTTTGGCTGCGGCGGCACGCTCACGCAGGATGCCTCCTACTTTGGCCTTGGCCGGACGTATGTTGTCAAGCAGACGACGATGCGACGGGCAGGTGAATACGCAGCAACCGCAGTCGATGCAGTCCATCACGTCGTGTTTCTCCAGTTCGTCCCATTTCTCGTAAGCAAACAGTTTAGAGAGCAGATACGGCTCCAGTCCCATAGGGCATGCGTCTACGCACTTACCACAACGGATACACGGGTCCTCCTCAGGACGCACGCTCTCCTCTTCGGGCAGGAACAGCAGCCCCGACAGACGTTTGTTGGCCGGCATGCCTTCGGTATGATCCATTGCGCGACCCATCATCGGACCGCCGCCGATAATCTTACCCGTACCTTC
>JAFPLG010000184.1 GCA_017402895.1 Paludibacteraceae bacterium | reverse complement strand
GGAAAAAAAGAACACTGATTATTGGAAAAATTATTTTTTAGGTTTAGGCAGGGCAAAAAAGCCACCGTCTCGCTAAAGACGATGGCTGAGATAGATCTTATGCAAGAAGCGCGAGGCTCGTACTACTTATACGTCAAAGAATCCTAACTGCGAGATGGCGGTGAGCATGCGATTGACATAGGCGCTGTCGGGTTCAGACCAGCGGAAACCGAGTCGCAGCAGCACTTGTGCCGTATATTCGTTGTTGCGATCCACGACGCGTGTCTGTTTGCCGCCGGCATTGCCTTGGTACGCCAACATCGTGGTGAGCAAGGACGCTTTGTTCGGGTCTTGCGCTGCCTGTTGCATGAGCGCGCCGAACTCCTGCATCTCGACGAACCGCATGGGCGTGCCGATTTTCTCGAGCCCCGTGAGCACGTCACCCATGAGGCGCGTGTGGGTGTTGTAGGGGTGGAAGACGGTGCACTCATCCGGCGTGTGGGCTAACAGCACGATGGCCTTGGCCGTCTCATCAATCGGCGAGAACTCCGTGGGCTGGTTGAACTGCTCGAATGGACAGCAACCGAGCATGTTGAAGATCTTGATACGTCCCATGTAACTGTTGGTAGAGAAGTTAACCTGGAACTCACCGTCATAACTACGTGCTGCGAGGTTGCCGACACGCATGATCTTCGCTTTCAGTCCCTTACGTGCTACGGCATCGAGGATGAGCCGGTCGGCAAGGAACTTAGAATGCATGTACTGGTTGCCCAGATACTGGCCAAAATAGATGTTCCGCTCCGTGAGCGTCGGTGCGGGCGCGTCATTGCCAATCCAGAGTCCGCCGGTAGAAGTCGTTGATACATGCACGAGTGCCGCGCCGGTCTTCAAGCAGAACTCCACACAACGTTGCGCGCCACCGATATTGACATCCTCGATGTCCGTGCCTTTGGAGAAATGCTTGACGTTAGCTGCGCAATTGAAGACGGTGTTGATATTTACCATTTTGTCATTCACCATTTGTTCATTTAGACATTGGTATATATCCGTCGTCACATCGCCGTTAATGACGAAGAGCCGTGTGCCGAAGAGCTCATCTAAGCGGTGGCTGAAATAGTAGAACAGCAGGTTACGCAGACGGCGTTCGGAGTCCTCTTGACTCTTGCCGCGCACGAGACAGGTGATGGTCTCGGCGTCCGAATGCAGCAATTCGTACAGCACATGGATACCGAGGTAACCTGTTGCACCTGTGAGCAGCACATGGCCTAACTGATGCGGTTGACCGGCAGCGAAAGTCTCTAATGTATTGCGCGAGATAAGTTCCTGAATAGGTTGGTAGTCAAAGTCATTTACCATTTGGTCATTTACCATCTGGTCATTTTGTTCGCCACCCTTGTTGAGGAGTTCAGCGAGTTGGCGCGGTGTAGGATGACTGAACAGGTCGGCATAGGCAATGTGCTTACCTGCTTTGTCGGCATCGATGATGACGCGGGTCACCATCAGCGACGTGCCGCCTAATTCGAAGAAGTTATCGGTCGCACCGACTTTATCCATCGAAAGAATACCTGCGAAGATGTCGCAGAAGAGTTTCTCGGTGTCGTTGGCTGGAGCTATATACTCGCGGTCATCTGTCTTCATCTGCGGTGCAGGCAGTGCGCGTTTGTTGACTTTCTGGTTCTGGTTGAGCGGGATAACATCGATCTGCATCGTTGTAGCCGGCACCATATACGATGGCTTGCGATCTTTGATAAACGCGTTCAGCACGGTGACGTCCACTTGTGTGTCACTGACTATATATGCAGCAATGAACTTACCGCCACTTGGGTAGTCAAAGGCCTGCACCGTCGCATCTTTGATACCCGGGAAGGCGCGGATGACAGCTTCTACTTCTTTGAGCTCAATACGGAAACCGCGTATCTTCACCTGTCCGTCGCGCCGTCCGACAAACTGGATGTTGCCATCCGGTAAGTAGCGCACTATATCGCCTGTGCGGTACCAACGCGTGCCCTGCCATTCAACATAGATCTCTGCGGTCTTTTCGGGTTGGTTGAGGTAGCCGCGGCTGACTTGCGGACCGCTCACCCACAGTTCGCCAGCAGCGCCTAATGGCAGACGCTGGCGGTTGGTGTCCATGATCATGAGACGCAAGTTATCCAGCGGCTTGCCGATAGGTATATGTTGCTCGTACTCGTTGAGGCAATAGGTGGTCGTGAAGATCGTACATTCTGTTGGCCCATAACCATTGTGCATGGCGTAGTTAGTCGGAGGAGTAAGTGCAGCCAGGGCTTCACCACCTACGGAGAGATGCTTGAGCGAATGGTTCTCCACGTTCGTCGCGAACTGGAAACCGACCTGTGTGGTCATGAACGAGTGCGTGATGCCTTCTTCATTGAAATAGCGATTGAGATCCGGTAAGTTCAGACGCATCTCCTCGGAAATGATATAGACGGTAGCACCACTGGTCAGTGCGGGATAGAGATCCATCATGTTTGCATCAAACCCAAACGATGCATATGCCGCCACTTTATCGCCGGCATGCAGGTCGTAGTAGCGCTTGTACCAATGGCAGAACGCTACGAGATTACGATGCTCGAGCATGACACCTTTTGGCACGCCGGTGGAGCCGGAGGTGTAAAGGAGGATGAATAAGTCTGAGGGCTTAATCTCTCGGTATTCCGGCTTTCCGGTATACCGGCATTCCGACAGCTCCTTCGTCAAAAGCACCTCACCATCATATTCATTGACTCTCTGGCGGAGTTCTTCATCTGCGATGAGTACCGCGGCATTGGCGTCCTTCATCATAAAGTTGAGTCGCTCGGCAGGGTAGGAGGGGTCAAGCGGTTGGTAAGCACAACCGGCTTTGAGTGCACCCAATGCAGCGAGCACCATCCACTCACTTCGATTAATCAGTATTGATACCACCGGCTCCTCTAATCCATTAACCACTAACCCACTAATCCGAGATGCGATAGCATTGCTCATCTCATCGACTTGGCGATAGGTGAGGCGGGTGTCTTGATAGACGACGGCGATGTTATCGGGCGTCTCTTTAACTTGCTTGTTCCAAAGTGAGACGATGGTCTGCGTGTCGTCGTACGGTACATCCGTCTGATTGAAGCTATCCAGCAGAGCGATCTGCTCATCGTTCGCCAGGTTCACCGAGCGCAATGCCGCAGTCGGTGCTTTGGCAAAGGCACTGATGACATTGCTGATCGAAGTGGCGAGTGACTGCATCATCGCCTGGCTATACCGGCCGTTGTCGTACTCAATCGCCACACTCGGTGCACCGTCCACTTCCATGATATAGAAGGCAATCTTGAACTTAGGTACGTTCAGTTCCAAGTTATCGGTTGCCAAAGTCCGTCCATGCGTCTGATAGCTGCTGATTACGCCTATCTGATAGGCAAACATGATGTCAGCCGTCAGGTTATAATCCGCAGCGATGCGCGCGAACGGATAGTCCTCATGTGCCAGGGTCTGTTCGAAGGTCAGCGCGGTCTCTTGGATAAATTCCGCTACGCTCTGTTCGCCAATCTTGGCGGTCAGCGCCAGGGTGTTGACGAACATACCCATCGTGTTGCTGATACGCAGGTTACTGCGTCCGTTGGAGATGGTGGTGATGCACACATCATCGGCATTCGCGAAGCGTGCTAAGGCATAGAAGACTGCTGCTAAGGACAAGGCTGCGGGTGTCACAGACAATTTACCATTTTCACATTTGCCATTTACCATTTGGCACAACAGCTCTACTTTCTTCATATCGAAAGGTGCTGAGACGTAAGCGGTCTCACCTTGTTGCTTCGGATTGGTCAAGTCAGGCGTCAGTTCGGTTGCACCATCCGTCTCGCCGAGGCGCGACTGGAAGAATTGAGCCGAAGATTTAAATGCTTCGCTTTCTTCTGCCGTTTTTTGTTCTGCTACGAACTGCGTGTAGGTGCACATCTCCGGTTCAATCGTCTGGCCGTCCAGTAGCGCACAGAGTTCATTGAAGAAAATATCGTAGGATGCACCGTCACAAACGAGATGGTGGATGTCGCAGTAGAGATAGAGGTGTGTCTCTGTCCGCACGATGGCAAAGCGGCAAAGCATGTCGTTACTGAGGTTGAACGGCCGAACAAACTCCGTCTTATACGCTTCGGCCTCAGCTTCTGATATATCCATCCTTTCAATTTTCAGTTCTTTCCTTTCAATTTCCTGCACCACGCCGGTCTCATTCGTCTTGAAATGCACATGCAGTTCGGGGTGGTTCGCCACCGCTTTCTCCACCGCCTGCCGCAACTCTTCGTCGCTGATCTCCGTAGGCAGCTCTATGCGCATCGGGATATTGTAAAGCGTGGAAGTGGGGTTCTTCATGCACTCGAAATAGACACCTTGTTGAGCAAAACTCAACGGAGTCTCGCTGTTTGAATCTTCGGCGACGATGTCTTTGTCGGTATTCCGGTGTTCCGATACTTCGGTATCCCGACCGCCGTTCAGCATCGCCGCGAGAATCTCATTCTCAATCGCTTGGATGGTGATGCCTTTGGTGAGTTGCTTGGCATCGAGTTGGATCCCGAAGCGCTTGAACACTTGCGTGGCCAGTTTGATCGCTGAGATAGAGGTCAGGCCTACCATGCGCAGGTCGGTCGTGATACCGAAATCGGCATTGTTCACGATCTTCTGCACCATCTCGTGTAACTCCTCTTCGAGGATATTGAGCGGAGCACATTCGCCTTTCGTCCCTTCGTCATTCACCTTTATTTCTGGTTTCGGCAACGCCCGTTTGTTGACTTTCTGGTTCTGGTTGAGCGGGATAACGTCAATCTGCATTGTGACAGCCGGCACCATATACGGCGGTTTGCGATCCATGATAAAGGCATTGAGGGCTTGGATGTCAATCTTCTCGTCGCTGACGATATAGGCGGCGATGAACTTACCGCCACCTTCCTGGTCAAACGCTTGGACGGTTGCATCTTTGATGCCCGGATACTCGCGAATGACACCTTCCACTTCTTTGAGCTCAATACGGAAACCGCGGATCTTCACTTGTCCGTCCTTGCGCCCCACAAACTCGATGTCCCCATCCTCACGATAGCGCACGATGTCGCCTGTGCGATAGACACGCTTGTCGTTCCAATCCAAGCTCAGTTTTGTCTTTTTTAAAAAAATGCCGTTTTTTTCTTCCTGCGGAATAATCCTTTACAGTCAAAGCTGTGAGCATATATATGCAGTTCCTCCCTGAACGGTGAT
>JAFPLG010000183.1 GCA_017402895.1 Paludibacteraceae bacterium | reverse complement strand
AGTTTCTTCTTCCATGTAGGAATCGGCTTGAGTGCCACACTGTCTTGCGCAGCCATACTATCTGCCGTCACACCGTCTTGCGATGTTTGCGTCGCAGCACCGTCCTGCACCACTTCCGGTGCTTGTGTCTCGCCTACAACGGTTGCCACGCCACCTAATCCAGTTGCCAGAGGATCACTCTCTTGAGCCATCATTGCGCCCGTACCAAACAGCACCAACGCCATTGTCCAAAATGTTTTTTTCATGCTATTTAATGATTCTTTAAGTTTGCACATATAGTATTTGCGCTGCAAAGGTACAAAAAAAATCTCATATGCGCAAGCGTACGCGAGATTTTTTTGAAGAAAAACGGCACGCAAATTGTATATTATATATGAATATATAATATAGTATAAATCGAAACGAAAAGTTCTATCACGGGACAGAAACGTACCTCATATGGTCTAGGTATGGTCTAGGTATGGTCTAGGTATGGTCTAGATATGGTCTAGCATATATCCTTGCTCTGGACAGCTCGCGTTAAGCCATATAAAGCAGAATGCCAATGGGGGGCTTTCGAGCACACCGATAAAAATAAAGATAAATTGAAAAACAGAGTGGGCAAAAATAATAATTTTTGTCCATAAAGGAGATTTTGTTTGCAAATATGGATTTATTTTTGTAATTTTGCACGATTTTTTGTACACAACAAAAAAAACGATTATGAAAAAAAACTTTTTTATACTTATTATGGCATGTATCAGTATGCTGGGCACGGGATGTGCCGGTGAAGGCGCAGGACGCAAAGCCAAAGAAGGAGACAAGACGCCTATCACCAAGCCCGAAATAAAGATAGAAGGCGGACGACTGACCCCGGAAGGGCTGTGGGCCATGGGACGTATCGGCGAAGTGAAAGCCGACCAGGAGACCGGACTCGTAGCCTATACCGTGCGCTACTACAGCGTAGAGGAGAACCGATCCACGGGGTGGATACGGATAATGGCGAAAGGCGAAGGGTCAGAGGCGAATGAGGTGGTGGATGAGTTCGTAGGAAGCGATCCGGCCTGGGTAGGCAACAGCGGCGTGCTGGCCTATCTGCGTGACGGAAAGCTCTATATGCGTCAGAACAAAAAAGACATCCAGGCCGAAGGCGAAGGAACGGAAGAGGACATCGAGGGATTCCTCATGTCGCCCAAGCGCGATAAGATCATCCTCGTTCGACGAGTGAAGACCGTAGAGACCACGGCCGAGAAATATCCGGACCTGCCGAAAGCCACAGGCCATATCCACGAAGACCTGATGTACAAGCACTGGGACGAGTGGACCGAGAGTGCTCCGCAACCCTTTGTATGCGAGATGAACCTGGAGTTTGAGGGCGAGTTCCTGTCGGAAGTGGAGATAGGCGGCGGAAAGAACCTGCTGGAAGGTACGAAGTATGAGTGCCCGATGCTTCCGTTCGGCGGCGTAGAGCAGTTGGCATGGAATCCGAACAACAAGGAGATAGCCTATACCTGCCGCAAGAAGACCGGACTGGAATATGCCATCAGCACGAATAGCGACATTTATTTGGCGAATGGCGAAGGGTTAGAGGATAATGATATAAACCTGACGGAAGGTAATATGGGTTATGACCAGAACCCGAGCTACTCGCCGAATGGAGAGTGGATCGCATGGCAGTCGATGGAAAGGGACGGATACGAGAGCGACGAGAACCGACTGATGGTACGGAACCTAAAGACAGGCGAGCAACGATGGCTGACAAAGACGCTGGATAGCGACGTGAGTGAATACGCATGGATGAACGACACCACCCTGCTCTTCACGGCCGTTAAGGAGGGAACTATACAGCTCTACAGCGTAGACCTGAACGGCACGATACAGAAACTGACCGAAGGTCAGCACGACCTGGTGCTGGGCGATATATGCGGCGAGGATGTATATGTGCTGCGCCACTCGATGCAGAAGGCAAACGAGATATATCGGTTACCGGTTATAGGTGATGGGTTACGGGAATTGGTGCAGTTAACCCATGAGAATGATAATATCTACGACCAGATAGAACTGGGGCGCGTAGAGCCTATATGGCAGAAGACCACCGACGGCAAGCAGATGCTCACATGGATCATCTATCCGCCTAAGTTCGACCCGGAGAAGAAATATCCTACTCTGCTCTACTGTGAGGGAGGTCCCCAGAGTCCGGTGAGCCAGTTCTGGTCGTACAGATGGAACTTCATGATGATGTCGGCCAACGACTATATCATCGTGGCGCCTAATAGACGCGGACTGCCGGGCTTCGGCAAGCAGTGGAACGAGCAGATAAGCGGTGACTACAGCGGACAATGTATGCGCGACCTGCTCTCGGCCATCGACCAGTTTAAGACACAGCCGTTTGTAGACCAAGACCATCTGGGATGCGTTGGTGCCTCGTTCGGCGGATACAGCGTCTATTGGCTGGCCGGAAACCACAATAAGCGATTCAAGGCATTCATCGCGCACGACGGCATCTTCAACCTGGAGATGCAATATCTGGAGACCGAAGAGAAATGGTTCGCCAACTGGGATATGGGAGGCGCCTACTGGGAGAAACAGAACCCGGTGGCACAACGTACGTACCAAAACAGCCCGCACCGGTTTGTGGACCGTTGGGACACACCTATACTATGTATCCACGGCGAGAAAGACTATCGCATCCTGGCCAACCAAGCCATGGCGGCCTTTGATGCTGCTAAGATGCGTGGCGTACCGGCTGAACTACTCATCTTCCCGGATGAGAACCACTGGGTGCTGAGTCCGCAGAACGGTATATTATGGCAGAGGACGTTCTTCGAGTGGCTGGATAGGTGGCTGAAAGAATGAGACCGGCCTGCGGCCTGAAAGAACAAAGACCGCTCACTTCATTCGCTAAAAGAACAAAGACTAATGAAATACTACTACGAATATGAGGTGAAGTACCAGGAGGTGGACGACCGGAAACGGCTGCGTCTGCACAACCTGGAGAACTACCTGCTGGAAGTGGCAGGAACGGTGGCCGATGACCTGGGATTTGGTATTCAGGTGCTCCACCCGCGTGGACTGACATGGATACTGACCCGTCTGTCGGTGGAGATGGACTATCTGCCGACGCACAACGAACACCTGGTCTTCGAGACATGGATCGAGCAGAACGTCCATATGCTCAGTACGCGTGACTTCCGCATCTGGCTCAAGGCCGAGAATGGCGAGAAACGGCTTATTGGAACGTGCAAGAGTGTGTGGGCCGTGCTGGACCTGGAGAAACGCGAGATAGTGAACTGCTTCGACGATCCGATCTTTGCGGACGCCGTAGATGGCGAAGTGCTGGAGATGGACCGCGTGCGGATGACAACGATTCCGGAACCGACAGGAAAGAGAAACTATACGATATGCTACTCGGACCTGGACTACAACCGCCATTGCAACAGCTGCAACTACCTGCGCGTGATGATGGATACGTACCTACCCGACTACTACGATCGTCGCGTACGACTGGATATCAACTACCAGCGCGAGATCACAGCCGGTGAGGAACTGACCACCAACTATCTGCTGACCGACGACGGCGTACAGTACCAGCAGAAGAACCGGTACGGAGAGACGAGTTGCTCGGCGAAGCTGACAATTAATGGCTAAAGGCTAATGGTTATAGGCTAAAGGTTATAGATTATGGATAATACGCAAGATGTACAGACATTGCTGAAGCGGCCAACGGAACTGGAATGTGACGTAGTGCGCTTTCAGAACCAGAAGGACAAGTGGATTGCCTTTGTGGGCATGAAGGACGGTCGTCCGTATGAGATATTCACCGGACTGGCCGATGACGAGATGGGTATTGCGTTGCCCAAGAGCGTGACACACGGCAAGATCATCAAGGTGGTGCAACCGGACGGTCAGAAGCGCTATGACTTTCAGTTTGTCAACACCCGCGGCTTCAAGACGACGGTAGAGGGACTGAGTTATAAGTTCGACCGCGAGTTCTGGAACTACGCCCGCTTGATAAGCGGTGTGCTGCGTTACGGCATGCCGATAGACCAAGTGGTGAAGATGATCAGCGGTCTGCAGATGGACAACGACTCGATCAACAGCTGGACGACCGGTGTGGCGCGCGTACTGAAGCGCTATGTGCCGGGAGCGACGGCCGAAGAAACGGCGGAAGAAGTCTAGAATTCTAGATGTCTAGAAGTCTAGTTAATAAAAAGAGCTCGTCAGGAATGACGGGCTCTTTTTTTGCGACTTTTCTTACTATTTGGACTCGGGGAGCAGTTGATTTCCTCGGGCGTCATAGAACAATGTCTGTAGCATTCCCAGGCTTTGGTTCTCCATGACCCGCACACCGTACTTGAGTAGCCATTTTCGACGGAGGCTATGGAGCCATCCTCGACAAACATAGGCATAGACGTAGGGGTGTAGGTGCAAACGGATGCCTCGTCCGTGTTGTGCTACCATTTGTGACAACTCCTCTTCCAGTTGTTCGGTGAACAGGATTGAGGGTTGTATTTTTCCTTTTCCTCCGCATGTCGGACAGGTCTCCATCACTTCCACTTCCACCGCCGGGCGCACGCGTTGGCGGGTGATCTGCATCAGTCCGAACTTGCTGAGAGGTAAGATGTTGTGTTTGGCTCGGTCGCGACTCATCAGTTCGCGCATATGCTCGTACAACTGTTGCTGGTGCTCCTTGGAATCCATATCGATGAAATCGATGATAATGATTCCTCCTATATCACGTAGGCGGAGCTGATGAACGATCTCATCGGCCGCTGCCATGTTGTACTGGAATGCGTTCTCTTCCTGATCTTCGTATAGTTTTTTGCTACCGGAATTGACATCGATGGAGAACAGGGCTTCTGTGCGATCAATGATCAGATATCCGCCGTGTTTGAATCCAACAGTGCGACCGAGACCGGTCTTCATCTGTCGTGTGATGTCGTATTTGTCGAAGATGGGTTGCTTGCCCTTGTACAGTTTAACGATCTTGGCGCTCTCGGGTGCAATCAATGTAAGGTATTGTTTCACCTCCTCGTAGATGCTCTCGTCGTTGACTTGTATGCTGGTAAAACTGGGAGAAAGCATATCGCGTACGATACCTATCGTACGGCCTATCTCCTCACTGACCAGGCTAACTGGTTCTTTTTGTTGGAGTGTCTTGACCATTTCGTGCCAGCGCTCGACCAGCAGTCGCAACTCGGAATCGAGTTCAGCCACGCGTTTGTCTTCGGCCACCGTACGAACGATAACACCGAAGCCGTGGGGCTTGATCGAACCGATGAGTTGCTTGAGTCGGGAGCGTTCGCTCTCGCGTTTGATTTTCTGGCTGACCATAACGCCGTCGGACAATGGCATGAGTACCATATTGCGTCCGGCGATAGATATCTCGGCGGTCAGACGGGGTCCCTTGGTATTGATCGGTTCCTTAGTAACCTGCACCAGGAGGGTGTCCCCCACTTTCAACACATCTTCTACTTTTCCTTCCTTGCCCACCTCGGGTTGGCGCTTGGTTTTCTCCAGCAGCGGCACCCTGCGACGGTCGGAAACCGCCTTGGTGACATACGATTGGAAAGTACGAAACTCCGAACCTAAATCCAAATAGTGTAGAAAAGCTTCTTTCTCATAACCTACATCCACAAAGACGGCGTTCAACGCGGGCATCACTTTCTTGACGCGGCCGTAATAGATATTACCTACCGCAAAGTTATCCTCGTTGCGCTTCTCTCGGTTGATTTCCTGCAAACGGTCATCCTCCGTGAGCGCGATAGCAATCTCATGCGGCTGTACGTCGACAATCAATTCGCTTTTCATAGGATTTTGTTGTTTTGTCAATAAAAAAAATGCTTTGCAGCAAGCCTGTTTGCGCCCAAACAAGCTTATCGCCACAAAGCATAGAAACTTTTCTGAAAGAGAACCGTCTAAGGCTTACTTATGCTTATGACGATTCTTACGCAGACGTTTTTTACGCTTGTGCGTAGACATCTTATGTCTCTTATGCTTCTTTCCGTTTGGCATAATAAAGAGTTTTAGTAGTTGTTTTTAAATAATATTTTTTTCAGAATCTTATTGCACCATTTTGTTGAAGTCGTCTGCCGGTTTGAAAGCAGCAATCTTGTGCTCAGGAACCTTGATAGACATATTCTTCGAAATGTCACGGGCAATCTTAGCCTTACGAACCTTGGT
>JAFPLG010000182.1 GCA_017402895.1 Paludibacteraceae bacterium | reverse complement strand
GTGCGATAAGCGAGCCGCATAAGTTCTACGTCATTCCCGATTGCCCGCCGATACTTTGTGCGGACGGAATACTGCTTTTCCGAGAGGATTTTGGAGGCAATGATCCAAATGATCCGCGTATCAGCACGACACCGGTACCGGGTATGACCTACAACCAACTGACGGACGATCGTTTCGGTAGTATGCGGAGCGGAAGTTATCTGGTCACCAAACAGGGGTATTGTAATGGCGATACCTCGATTACTAATCTTCCTCAAAACAGAGGTTCGCAATGGCACCTACAGGACGACCATACCTATCCCGATGACAACACTCGCGGGTATTTTATGGAGGTGGATGGCAAGGGCGACAATGCCGCTTTCTACACGACTACTATCGATGGCCTGTGTGCCGGTACGGACTTGTCGTTCATCGCCTATGTAGCGAACGTGGTCACATGGGGACAATACACCGGTCGACCCGGTTATTTCGCCTACCCTCGCCTATTATTCCGTCTGACCAACCCGGACAACGGACAGGAGTTAGCGGCCTACGACACCGGAGAGATTCCTTTCGACTCGACCTTCATGGGCGACTATAAATGTTGGCAATACTCCTCCAAATGGCATCAAGTGGGTATGAACTTCACCGTGCCGGAAAATATCAGTAGTGTCAAACTTACGATCTATAATAACTCGCAAGGAACCATCGGCAATGATTTTGCCATTGATGATATCGAGATTCGCCTATGTTTGGATCCTGTTTATGTAAGCGGAACGAGCCCTGCTTGCCGTAAGAAGCAGCAGACCCTGTGGGCTACGTATGATAACTGGGGCACTATCCTCTCGCCCGAATATCAGTGGTATTACGCCAACGACAGTATAGGTCCGTACGCAGCGATTGAAGGTGAGACAAAAAACTATTACCGCATTCCTATCGTGCATAAGAGTCACGAGGGCTGGTATCGCGTAGCCGTAGCGGAAGAGGGGCATACAGCGGATGAACACTGCCGCTCTGTGAGTGAGCCTTTCCATTTGGAAACGAAGTATTGTGACACCTATACCGAGCAGCAGATCGACACCACGGCGTGCGACACGCTGCTGGCAGAGTCCTATACCTGGCGCGGACATATATGGAACAGTATCGGAACACTGACCGATACCATCAAGGACTTTGAGGACGATGACAGCGTCTATGTGCACCTCTACATGCACGACAAACAATGCTGCCCGGATATCCAAACCATTTACGTAGATTCGGCTGTCTGCGATACCCTGCTGCCCTTCTTGTGGATGTACCGGGACACGATGTTACTGTTCGAAACAATTGGTGTACAGGAATTTATACGACCACACGCCAAATGGATCAACTGCGACGGAACGAATTACGTGCTCCGTTTGGATACCTTCCATTGTGAGCGGTTATATCCGATCATCGTCAACAAGTACAACTGGCAGTTGGTATGCGACAATGTGACGCTCAGACGACTGTTCCCCGACAGAACGGCACTTAGCTTCCAATGGTATAAGAACGGAGAGCCTATTCCGGGTGCCAATGAAGACGATTATGCCGAGCAAAATGAACTGAACGGTGTCTTCCAGCTGCAAATACGCTTAGACGCACCGGTAGATAACGATGATGAATATATCTGGTCGAACATACTCGAAATAGGCGAGGTACAAGCGCCGGAACCGATTGTTAAGAAAGTGTATCATTGGTGGAGCCTGACCATTATACGCTACCAGCAAGGTGATAGAGTTTGGTATGAGAAGAAGCTTCGTTAACATAGTACTGCTGCTCTTGCCGTTGTTCGTGCAAGCGGAGAGTCTCTTCGAGATGGGCCTCCACGGCGGAATCGCCGGATGGAGTGCGCAGCCTGTGTATATCAATACACAGATAGGCGGTAACGGCGGTGCGCATCTGTATTATAACTTCCTCTCATCGCGTGTGATTGGTCTGCGAACCGGTCTTACGATTGACGTCTACAATACCGGTCTCGGCAAAACAGATTACGAAGATACCTACTCAACCCTCGATGTGGATAACGAGCAGATGGATATCTCCTACACGATAGGCCAACTCCGTGAGCGGCAGACAATGTGGTCAGTAGGCGTTCCACTGCAACTGGCTTTTGCCAAGAACCGTTTCCTCTTCCTGGCCGGCGCCAAGGCGGTTTTTCCGCTCGGCACGAAATGGAAACAGACGGTTGAGCACGCAGCATTGTCTGTCTATTATCCGAAGTACGACAATACGATATACGAGTCTTATCCCTTAGCCGCCTCACGGGATTTCAGCATGAGCAATTCCGGCAAACTGACCCTACCAAAGGTACAATGGTGGTTATCCCTCGAACTCAACTATACTTTTCCGCTCAACACATGGGCTCGACGCTACCGCTCGTATATTCTTGTGGGCGCTTATTTTGATTATTGTTTCACCAAATACACCGCCTCAAGCAGCAACAACGAGAGTCTGATCATGCTCACTGACACGCGTGACGGATTTCCGCTGCAACGCATCCTCACACCGGTCATGGAGGCCAATCGGCAAGGTCGGGCGCTATTCAAGGATGGCACACTTTACGACGTAGGTATCAAGATATCCTATGCCATCTCGCCCTACGACCCGCACAGCCAGGCTAAGAGGGGATGCCACTGCCTATAAATTTTTAATTTTCACTTTTCACTTTTCAATTATAAATCATCTACCGCCATGTTAGAATACATCAATCGTCGAGGATCCGACTGCTATAAGTGGGACTCGGAATGCGCTAACGAATGTCTGCCGCTCTGGGTCGCAGACATGGACTTCAAAGCTGCTAAACCTATTCGAGACGCTATGCAACGACGACTCGATCACGGCGTATTCGGCTACTCTATCGTGCCGCAACAGAACTACGATGCTGTGGCCTCGTGGTTCGAACGCCGCCACGGATGGAAAGGTATCAATCGCAACAACCTGCTCTATACCACGGCCGTTGTTCCGGCCATTTCGGCCATTTTCAAGGCGCTGCAACTACGCCTCAACCGCTGCGAGAAGATGCGTGTACTCACCTTCACGCCGGCCTACAACTGCTTCTTTGCCTGTATCGAGAACATGGGCTGCGAACTGGTTCCCTCGGCACTTGTATTGCGCAACAACCGATTCGAAATCAATTGGACCGACGTAGCCGAGAAAGCGAAACAGGCCGACGTACTCTTGCTCTGCAACCCTCACAACCCAACGGGACGCGTCTGGACACGCCAGGAACTGGAGCAACTGGCCGACATCGCACGCCACGAACACCTATATGTTATCTCCGACGAGATACACTGCGAGTTCACCTTCCCCGGACATACCTATACGCCCTTTGCTACCGTCACCATCAACGACACCGACTTCTGTGTCTGCACCTCGGCCAGCAAGGCGTTTAACATCGCCGGCCTGCTTTGTGCCACCATTTACGTGCCCGATGCCGAACTGCACGATCAGATCAATCATGCGCTGGAGATTCACGAAGTGAACGGACTCAATCCCTTCGGACTCGTAGCCCAAGTTGCCGCCTACAACGAGTCGGAATCCTGGCTCGACGAGCTCAACCGATATGTCTACGATAACTTCTGTTATCTGCGCGACTTCATCCATGCGGAGCTGCCGATGCTCCGCATCCATGAGACCGAAGGCACCTACCTGGGATGGGTCGACATCTCGGCACTCGGAATGACTGCAGCTGCGTTCTGTCAGGACTTAGCCCATACCTCACACGTGCTCTTCAACCCCTCCGAGATGTACGGCGCCGACGGCTATATACGTATCAACCTAGCTACCTCGCGCGAAGTGCTCGTAGAAGCACTCAACCGACTAAAAGCCTATATCAACGGTAGATAACCCACTGAGCAAAACAAAAAAAACGTACTCAAAATTTGCATATATGCAATTTTTGTAGTAAATTTGCAGGCGATTTTAACGAAAAACACAAAAATCAAAAATATATTCATTAATCATTATTCATTAATCATTAACTTCTATGTGGTTAAAAGATTCATCTATCGGCCGTAAATTCGTTATGAGTATTTCCGGTCTGGCCTTGGTTTTGTTTTTGCTCTTCCATGGCTGCATGAACCTCGTTTTAGTCTTCTCGGAGAAATGGTATAACATTATCTGCGAGACGCTTGGCGCCAACTGGTATGCCCTCATCGGTACACTCGGGTTGGCTTTTTTGGTACTGGTACACTTCTGCTATGCCATCTACCTGACTATCCAGAACCGCGCTGCTCGCGGCAACGACCGCTATGCCATCTCGGGCAAGAAAGAAGGCGTAGAGTGGGAGTCGGAGAACATGCTCGTCCTCGGAGCTGTCGTGATCGGTTTCCTCATCCTTCACCTCTACAACTTCTGGTTCAAGATGCAGTTGGCAGAGATTACCGGCGGTGCAACAGCTCCTATCGAAGATGCGGCTAACGGCGCTAAGTACGTTATCGCGCTCTTCACAACGCCTATTTACGGACAGATCTATTGCGCACTCTACCTCATCTGGCTCGCCGCTCTCTGGCTCCATCTCAACCACGGCGTTTGGTCGGCGCTACACACACTCGGCTGGAACAACCTGGTATGGATGAAGCGCATCAAGGTGATCGGCACTATCATGGCTACGCTCGTTGTTCTGCCGTTCGTTATCGTCGTATGTTACTACCTCGGCGTAGGCATTGGAATGCTTTGCTAATTGAAAAATGAAAACTGAAAATTGAAAGGACAGAATTATGGCAAAGAAAACTGAAATCATAGAAGAGGCTAAGAAAACGGTAAAGAAAGCCGCTGTTAAGGCCGCTAAGAAAGCTGTCGAGGTAGCAGAAGTAGCCGTAGAGAAGGCTGCTAAGGCGATGAAGGATGCTCAGACGCCTATCATTACTCCGGAGATGGCTAAGATTCCTCAGGGTCCGCTGGAACTCAAATGGACCAACTATAAGAACCATCAAAAACTGGTCAACCCTGCCAACAAACGTCGTCTGGACGTGATCGTTGTCGGAACAGGTCTGGCCGGTGCATCGGCTGCCGCATCGCTGGCCGAGATGGGATTCAACGTACTCAACTTCTGTATCCAGGATAGCCCGCGTCGTGCACACTCGATTGCTGCACAGGGTGGTATCAACGCCGCTAAGAACTATCAGAACGACGGCGACTCTATCTATCGTCTCTACTACGATACGATCAAGGGTGGTGACTACCGTGCTCGTGAGGCGAACGTATATCGTCTGGCAGAAGTCAGCAACAATATTATCGACCAATGTGTCGCACAAGGCGTACCTTTCGCACGCGAATACGGCGGTCTGCTCGACAACCGTTCGTTCGGTGGCGCACAGGTTAGTCGTACCTTCTACGCAAAAGGTCAGACCGGCCAGCAGTTGTTGCTCGGTGCTTATAGCGCACTCAGCCGCCAGATCGGTAAGGGTAAGGTGAAGATGTACACGCGTTATGAGATGCTCGACCTCGTGCTTATCAAGGATGAGAATGGTGAACCGCGTGCACGCGGTATCATCGCTCGCAACCTCGTTACCGGTCGCATCGAGCGCTTCTTTGGTCACGCTGTAGTAATCGGTTCGGGTGGTTACGGAAACACCTTCTTCCTCTCCACCAACGCCATGGCTTCCAACGGTTCTGCTGCAATGCAGATGTACCGCCATGGTGCCC
>JAFPLG010000181.1 GCA_017402895.1 Paludibacteraceae bacterium | reverse complement strand
TTTCGCCTCGGGGAAGATATGAATCCAGTAGCCCAAACGGTCGTATTGGTCGAAAGCCGTATTGAAGGCCTTCATGGCACTGATTCCCTCCTCGGGATCGGGGATAGGTATGCCACCGATGACACGCAGGTAGAACTGGTCTCGAGTGCGGAAATTAGGAGCAAACATAGGGATGCGGGTATGCGGACCGGCATGCAGAGCCGTGAAGACGGATGCGCAGTCGTGGCGGTAACAGTGGTTAGCCACCGTGATAGCCCCATGTTGCAAGTTTTGCCGACGCAGCCAGCGGCGGATGGTCCACGAGCAGCGCGACCAACGGGACTGCCCCTCAACCTGCCAGCGGAGGTCGTATTTGATGCGCAGCCACACCCCCAATAAGGGACGAATAACCCGGTAGCCGAAAGCCACGAAGAGGCGGTTTCGAGGACTCACATCAAAGTACGGATAGTCGGCATCCACCGCCGGGTAGTCGCGGTCATACACGGGCCGATAGAGGCCTACGTACGGGTCATCGACAGGATAATCGGTGTCGGTCTGCGGCACATAAGTGCCGGGGGTAACCTGCAGGTCTATGTAGCGTTTATTAGTCATACTAGTGTCCTAGTGCCCTAGTGTTATAGAATTCTTGTTTATCATTAAAAACTTCGCGCCGACGAGCCGGGCGGTTTCGCCATCGGTATCGTCTCGGTCGCCCACAAAGAGGGTTGTACGAGGATCGGCCTCCATCATCTGTAGCAGTTTTTGAGCTGCCTCGCGAGAAGGTTTGCGTGCGCCCAAGGACGGCGAGTCGATCAGCCAACGGAACTGCGTAGCATCGATGCCCAGCACGGCGAGTTTCTCACGAACGAAGGCATAGTCGGAATAGACGGCCATAGGGATCTGACGGAGACGGCACGCTTCGATAAACGCCACAACCTCCTTGCGCACAGGGCAATGCGCCCCAATAAGGCGAACCATCGTAGGCAGGTAGATCCGACGATACCAGCGGGTACGAACCACCCACCGCCACAATGGGCCATGGGCCTTACGGTCGATCAACAGCAGAGGCAGACTCCACCACAGTCGAGCTACGATGCGGCGAGCCAGTCCACGCTTGTCGTAAAGCGTTCCGTCAAGATCGAGTACGACGTTCTTGACGCCGTTTAGCACGTGCTTTTCGTCTATCATCAATTCGGTTAGCTCTTTGGATTACACCCTCGCTCATGCGGTCGAAGCGGCTCTCCAGACGCTGGAGCATATTGAACTTGGTGCGCCGTTTCTCGTCCTGCATGAGTAGGTTGAATTTAAACTGTCCGTCGCGGAAGCCGTCCTTGAGGCAAGCAGCCTTGAAGCGTGAGTAGGCATTGCTGAGCAACAGGTGCGCCTGGGGTTCGGCCAGTCGGAAGGACTTGCGCTTGGATTCGTATTCGAGGTTGATATGCTGGAGTTTCTCATCCACCACGCGGGCAAACTCATCGGCCTGCTCCTGGTTAACGGCTTCGTCGCGGAACTCGAAATAGAAATGGTAACGCGATTGTTCTACATCGGCAAAGCCCACGAAGAACTTGGTCGGTATACCGGTCTGCTCCTCGGCCTGGTGGACTGCCTCGATGAACTGCGGCTCGTAGAGTTTCTCGCCCGTCATCGACACGATGCCGTTCACCTTGCTAATCATATGCACAGTGGGGGTGTCATAATATTTGCCGCCCACCTCGACCAGGTCGTTCATGTTATAGCGATAGAGTCCGGAATAAGTGGTAACATAGGCGCAATACCGTTTGCCTTGCTCGAGTTCATCAATCTGGAGGAAATGTTTTCGCGGACTATCCAGTTCCTCTTCGGCCACAAACTCATAGTAGTGGAACTGCGGGAAGAGTACCGAGTCATTCTTGTCGTCGAGCGAGAAACCGAAGCGGCATTCGGTAGCGATATAGCCCAACTCCTGATAGAACGTCTTATTCCAGTCGAAGGCATCCATGTACTTGTCCATGTATATCTTCGTATTGCCGCATTTCCATGTACTCAGGTATTGCAACCATGGCCAGAAGTCTTTCGGATCAAGGCGTCCTGTCCGGGCGAGGATCTGTCGCAGTTCTTCTGCCCGTTCGGGACGGGGCGACATATAGGCCTCCAGTTCCTCACGGATAAGGTCAGGAATCTCGAAATCTTCGGTCAGCGTACCGAGTTCGATATCACGGATCAGTTCCTCTGTGTTTTCCGACACGGTGCGGAGCAGTTCCAGGATGGTAGACGGATTGGCTGTGGCCCAGAGCGTGACGTCGCGATGCTGCATAGCCAGCCGCATCAGGGTATAGTTGCGTGCTGTATAGTCGCCTATGGACATGACACATGCCGGCGCGGTATAGTGCTTCTTGATAATCTCCGGGATATCGCGAACGAGCACACCGCTGACGGCCCCGTAGATTGTGCCGTCGGGCGCATAACCCTCGAGTTCCTTACCAACCGTTGTGAAGATATGTCCGCCGAAGATACGACTACGGTGCTTGACAAAGTTCCACGTCCAGATATGCGACATCTTGCCGTACACGTCCTTGAGATACTTATGCGTCATCGGAATCCACTTGGGTGCGGAGGTCGTGCCTGAGGTGGTGGCATACATATCGGGTTTACCGGGGAAGAGGATATCCTGCTCGCCATGCATATGTTTCTCTACGTACGGCCGCAGGGTCTCGGAATTCTCATTAACCGGCACGTACATACGATACAACCGAAACAGGTCCTCGCTCGTCGTAGCCGACAGGATACGCTCGAAATGGTGCTCACGGCCGTACACAGTATCCTTAGCATAGGTAAGGATATCGCGGAGCGTCTTCTCCGCTGCATGGCGCGGACGGCGACTCCATCGCTTGAGTCGGATCGTCTGGGAGCCACCGACCAACATAAGCATCGTATTGATGAGCCACGGATAAGGCAATGCCCTACCCTGTTGATCCACATACGGCTTGATTCGCTTACTCATACTGCATCTTTTATATACCGGGCGCAAAGGTACAAAAAAAATCGCACATGTGCAAATCCATGTGCGATTTTTTACTATTTAAGCCCGAAAGCTTAGAGCAGGATGATACCCGTTGCGTTGTACTTCACGCCATTCTTGATAATGATCAGCTGACCATTCTCCAGACGCTTGGTCACCTTGTCAGTGCCCTTGGTGTTCTCGATACCTTCCGGATACTCACCCAGGCGAACGAGGATAGAAGCACCCTTGGTGTTCTGAGCGTTCACCTCGATCACGCCATTCTCCAGTACAGTAGCCGTACCCTGATTGATCAACCACAGAGGAATACTAATCTTATTATCAGAAGTGATGAAGCCTGCAAACGAACCGTAGATATAGTCATCAACCGAACCGGCACTTACCGTACCTGTTGCATATGTATCTGCTACAGGATAAACACCCGGAGCTAAGGCCGTTGTTCCGGTTAGCAAAAACCCTATTTGGACACAAAGTTACAACATTTTTTTTATTCGTGCAAATATTTTTGCAAAAAAATGCATTTTTCTTGCAAATCCACTCCATTTTGTGTATTTTTGTTGCATATCTTCATAAAAAAGAGTAAATTTGCAAGCAAATACAACAAATCCTTAAACATTTTTATATCATGACTATTACTATCAATGCTGTCAATTTCGAGATGGCGAAGCCACTCGAGGACTTTATCGACAAGAAATTGAATCGTTTTGCTCGTCACCTGAATGCAGACGACAAAGTAGAAGTAAAGATGTCGGTCATCAAGCCGCAAACTAACAACAACAAACAGTGCCAAATCCGCATCGCCGGCATGTTTGCCGAGAAGACAGCCGACACGTTTGAAGATGGTATCGACGCATGCCTCTCTGCACTAGAAGGACAAATAGAGCGCCGCAAGAACGGATAATCAAAGCAAATAGCTAATGGCTAACAGCTAACAGCCAACAAAAAAGCACCCGGTCAAAGGGTGCTTTTTTGGAATACTGCAGTGCATTCTATCCATCGATTTGCCTCCCGACGATAGAAGCGCTGGTTGGTAGTGGGCGATTTTAGTCCGCCGAGCGATTCTATAT
>JAFPLG010000180.1 GCA_017402895.1 Paludibacteraceae bacterium | reverse complement strand
GTCTTCACATCCACCATGATACCGGTCTCATAGACGTTCGCCAACTCATCATTGATGGCATTGCCGAAGAAAAGCAGATCGTTGGTGAGGTTGAGATAGGCCGAGAACATAGGCGGAATGACCGTACCTTGCTCGCGTACTGCGCGTTGCAGGATATGATAGTTCTCCTGCTTGTCGTCACCCTCAAACGGGTTAGCGGTTAGCGGAGCCGAGATGAACGGATGGTAAGGTTCGAACAGCCCCTCTTCACCTAGATGGTACTGCCGCAGATAGGCATAGATCAGTTCGCGCGCCGCAATGTTATAATCGGGATAGATAGTGACTTTTCCGATCATCCAACGCACCTCGGGATGGTTATAGAGCACCGCGCCGATGCCGTCCCAGATATTATCCAGGGCAAAGAGGGCTTTCACGCCCATCTCGCGCTTCTGGTACATCGGTTGCACGAAGGCACGTCCGAATTCAATCACATGGGGCAGATAGTCACGAATGAATCGCTCGGAGTAGTGATAGAGATGCGCCGAGGTGATAAAAGGTTGCAGCTCACCTTGCTCATTCTCACGCAGAACCACCTCATGGCCAAGCAGATAGCGGTAACCGCCCACTATCTCTTCGTGCTCGGGATCCCAGACGATAAGCTGGTGGTAGGGACGCTCCATGAGGTCCATCTCGTCGATATCCATCTCCTTGCCGGTGGCACCGCCGCCGTCACGGTAACTGATCTCACGCAGACGCGCTATCTCACGCATGACATTAGGCGCCTCGTGCGATGTGATGTCATAGATTAGGTTGCCCGCCTTGTTGGAGGGACGCAAGAGATGGCCTTCCAGTTCGGATTTCAGGATTTGGCGGTCAACAGCCGGTATGATTGTTTGCATAGACAATATTTTTTACGTATTCGGCCCACTGCTTCGGGGTGCGCGAGGCATCGAAGGTGGTATAAGGTATCGGTGGCAAGACATGAACGGTAAAGTGCTGTCCGTTAGCACCGTACATCTCGTCCACCAAGTAAAGCATTTCAATATTCAGTTTTATTCCCAATCGTTTGCGCCAATAGGCCAGGCGATAGAAGAATCGGGAGTTATGGCCCTCGAAATAGATAGGCACCACGTCACGATGGAGCTGCTGGGCTTTCTGGATGAAACTCTTCTGCCATTCCAGGTCGCGTATCTGCCAACGGCCATCTATCTTCTGACGGCGTGAACAGGCACCGGCAGGGAATGTGAGCATATCTTGCTTTTGTTCCCAAGCCTCTTTGTATAGGCGCGCATATTCGCGGTTCTGTCCTCCCAGTTTGCTGATCGGCACCCATAGTTCGGCTATCGGACGCATGAACATCAGCAGGTCGTTGACTATCACACGCAAGGGCAGAGGGCGGTGCTCGTGAATCATCTCGGCGATAATCATGCCGTCGAGTCCACCCAGCGGATGATTGCCCACAAAGATGACCGGTCGGTTGTCCTTCGGGATATTCTCCAGTCCCTGGATTGATGCCGTGCAGTTGAGTTCCTCAGCCACCACCTTGCGGATAAACGGATAGCCGTGCAGGTCGGGGTTGTTGCGCAAGAAGCGGTTCATCTGCTCTACGTGGCATATGCGTTCCAGGTAGCGGAGCACAAAACCGGGCACATGAGCCTTGGGTGCTTTCTCACGCACGATAGCCGGTATGTCGAACTGCAGGACGTCCATTCGTTATACAGCGTGGTAGAACTCCAGGATCGGCGACTTCTGGATCGAGATAATCTCGCAATCGAGCGAAGCCATATGCGTGCGCAGGTTCTTCAGGGCATGATCTATCGTGGTAGCCTGAACAAGAACGGACACTTTCTGGCGACGCTCCTTGCCATCATCTTCAATCGTGATGAGTTCAACACGAGCCTTGAACCAATTCTCAGCCTCGGGCGAAGGAATGATATCATAGAACTGCACCTTCTTGCAACTCGGCACTTCGCAATCACCGAAGATATAGGTCTTGATTTCTTCCATTAGACGTTTTTCCACGTCCGCACAATTGAGTCCTTCTACCAGGTAGGTCTCCTTCACACCACCCGGATTGTCCTCTCCGGTCTGACGCTGGTAGTTCACTTTGATTTCGTAGAGAATCATATCATTTACAATTTAGTCATTTACCATTTACAAGCCGAATAGCCCCACAAACTCTTCGGCCTGCATCGTTTCCGGCAGGCGTTGATGGTGGTCCGAGAGGATGAATATCGGTGATTTTGGATCGGTCTCCACCACATGGTCCAGTTGTCGTCGGCTGTCTTCCTTGATGAGCCACTGGCGTTCCATCTCAAATACTACATCCCCCTGGTGCCGCTTGCTGAGCGAACGACGCAGGTCGCTATAGAGCAGTTCACTCTGCGGGAAAGCCGCATGGACTCCCTCAAACTCGCTGATAAAATCTGCCGCACGGCGTTGTATTTCTTGGAGCGATAATCGCTTCTGGCTTATCAACGATCGATTGAGGTAGAGCGACTGGCCATACGCACCATCCACCCATCGTTCGCTACCGTACAACGCCATCAGATAGGTATTGGTCAGCGCGGCCATACGGTCGCAATCGAACTGTTGCACCTGCAGTCCGGCCTGCTGCATTGCACTCTCCCCTATTCCATACACGGGACGTCCCACGAGCAGGAAGTCGACATTCGAACTGCCCAAACGCTGTTGAAGCGTGGTGAGGAGCAAGCCCAGTTGTTCGTTGAGTCGTAGGTACATATCTTCCTGCTCTGCCGTCTGGATACGATCCGAGGTAGCGGCAGGTGTGATGGTTGTGAGTTGGAGCAAGAGCATATCCGGCACCTGGTCCTCGCCCAGTCGCTGCGACTCCTGCATACGGAGAGCCAGGTCGATAACCAGTTGATTGGCACGAGGTGATAGTTTGATCGACGTACCGCCGGCATAAGAGAATCCTTTTTTCAGTTCCTGCGGCGTAGGGGCACCATATAGGTCAATGGGCATCGTCGGGCGCCAATCCTGGGAGACGATCTCTTGGAAGCGTCCGCTGGTATTATATTCGTCCGCCGCAGAAGGCAGTCCCTTGGGATAGAACGAGGTGGTAGCCCAACAGCGTTTATCTGCCTCGATCCAGCAGCATCCATTCGCGGCATGGCCGGCCAGCAGAATCGTCGTCTCGGGCCGGATACCGATAGCATAGAGTTGGGCATGTTCTCCATAGCGCATACGCACGAGGTCGGTCAGCATCGGTGTGCCTACAGCCCGAGGCGAGAGGGAGAGCGCAGAGCCGATACCCTTGACGTGCTTATCCTCGAGCAAGGCATGCGTACGACGGTCCGTCCGAGAGAAATACTCGCTCATCGTGTAGCCGTGTTCAGCGGGCAAAGCACCCGTCATGAGGGTGGCTGTCGTCTCGTCACCGCCATAGACCAGATGATTGTACCGACAGGTTCCTTCTGCGCCTCGTTCGGCGATAGTACGTAGTCCGCCGGGCGCCCAGTAGGGGCGTAGGCGCTGGATATTCGATTGCTCCAGACCGTCCACAACGACCACCACCGTCAATCGTGGCAGTTGATAAGCCCGAAGCGACAACAACGGCAGCAGGGCTATCAGGAACGACAGATATAACTTAAGCGTGCGCATAGATGCAAAACAGGTAGCAACAACAGTCGCCAGTTAAATCCTACAAGAGGATGGATGGAAAAATAAGTCAGGAAGATCACCAGTGCCACCAGCAGCAGATACACGACTGCCAGCACGATATCTACCCACCAGGATATATGTCCGCGGTGCTTGTCCACACGCGTGATAATGAGCATAACGAGGAAGAACACCACCGCTCCTAAGTACCAGGTTTCATACCAGGGCACGGGGTCGATCTTGAACGGAGCCACCTGCTGTTTACGTACGAGCGGCTGTCCGTTGGGCAAAGTAGCCACCGCCACATAGTTCATCACCTCCTCCGGCAGGAACAGGTTCTGACGTTCCTCCATCTTCCGGTCGGCCCGGCAACCGAAAAGCAGGTTGATGCCGAAGTCCTCCCACGAAGACGGGCGGGTATAATGGCTGATAAACTCCCGGTAGGTCAGTCCCTGATACCCCCGATAGGTCGAGTGGATACTATCGCCCAGTGCACGCTCGATGAGTGCCAAGGGACGCGTTGCACAGTTGTCGAAGACAAAATTGTACAGGTACACGCGATTCTCCGGCTTGAAGTTCTCAAGCAGTGCATCAAACACAGCCTGGCGTTGCTGGCGCGTGAGGTTGAGTTCTTGCTCATACACCTCTCTGCCGGCGTACGCATACTCGAGCATAAACTGCGAATAGAGTTCCGCACCCAACTGATAATAAGTCTCGCCCTTAACAAACTTATAGTAGAAATGATCTACGTTGAAGTCGAAGATACCATAGTTAAACACCAGTTCCAGGTCCTGTTCGGGATCCGCAACCAGCAGGGCCGTATGACCATAACGGGCATATAATTCCTGCCCGGGCGTGCAAGTCAGAAGCGACACGCGGGAACGCTCGCTCAACTCCTTAGCCTGGATGGCGCACACGCACAACAAACAGGCAATGATAATCTGTATTTTCTTATACCACATACGATAACAAACAATTAGGCACCAGCGTCAAGACCAGTCCCAGCAAGAAGCCGGCAATGACTTGCAGCGGGGTGTGCGCGTTCAGGTAGATACGCGCATACATGAGCAGCAGGGCCAGAACCATCAACACCACCGGCAATCCGATGCCACCGCCGTTGCCCATCAGGTAATGGCTCATCACGCCACCTACGAGTCCGCCCATAGCCGTCAGGTGGGCCGAAATTTTCCACCATCGATTGATGAGCATCACGCCCAGCAAGGCCATCGTAGCGCCCAGCACCACCAGGTTGATATAGACCGGAGCATGAAGCACTGCCACCATGAAATATACCCAGAAACTGAAACCCAGCGTGGCATACAGATAAGGCACCGTGCGCTGCTCAGGATTCGTGATATACAGGTCCGTTATCTTACCCCGACGCAGACGTATCATGATAGCCGTCAGTGGGATAAGGGCCGTCAGCACAAAGGTCGTTCCCACGCACACCAGCCACGATGCCAGGGGCAGACTGCCTCCTTCCACCGTACTCAGACTCAGACAGAAGAGCACCATCCCATAACTCGGAACGAATAGTGGGTAGAACACATAACTCAGTGTCTGTGCCGCCAGGCGCAATATGGTATTCAGAATCTTCATCTTATATCTCTCTGCGCAGACGCGCTACAGGTATGCCGAGCATGTCGCGGTATTTAGCCACCGTGCGGCGGGCCAGGTTATAACCGTGTTCGCGCAGCATATCCACCATCTGGTCGTCGCTGAGCGGGTTGGTCTTATCCTCCTCGTCCACCAGTTCGCGCAGCAGACTCTTGATAGCGCGTGTGGACACATCCTCGCCCTCGGTATTCTTCAGCGACTCGGAGAAGAAGAACTTCATCGGATAGATACCGAAGTCGGTCTGTACATACTTATTGTTGCACGCACGCGAGATGGTACTCACGTCCATGTTGATTCGGTCGGCCACTTCCTGGAGCACCAGCGGACGAATCAGCGTCTCGTCACCCTCCATAAAGAAGTCTTTTTGCATCTCGGCTATCGCACGTACTGTCGCCAGCAACGTCTCGTTGCGCTGGCGGAGTGCCTCGATAAAGATAGAGGCCTCACGCATCTTAGTACGGATAAACGTGATCGCACTCTTATTCGTCTTGCGTTGCTCCTTCGATTGCGACATGTCGTCCACCATGCTCACATACTCTGGATTGAGTCGCAAGTCCGGCGTAGCGAACAGCAAGGACACACGTAGCTTATCATCCACCTGCGTCACCTCCGCATCGGGCACAATCGAACTCCGCTTGCTCTCCATCGCATCGGCCACAAAGGCATTGGTCGGACTCTGGTTCAGACGCGTAATCTCCACCACGGCATCTCGGAACTGCTCTTCGGTGATATCCAGTTGCTGGATGATACGGCTGTAGTTGCGCTTGGTGAACGCATCGTATTTGCGTGTCAGGATACGGATAGCCAACTTAACGGCATCGGTCTGTTCCTTCTGATTGAGCTGGGTAATCAGACACTCCTGCAGATTAGCCGACGCTATTCCGGGCGGGTCAAACTGCTTGATCTGTGCCACGATATCTGCCATCTCTTCGTCCGGAACGATCAGTCCTTCCTGGAACGACAAGTCGTCCACCAGTTGCTCTATCGTGCGACGCAGATAACCGTCGTCGTCGATGTTTCCCAGCACCCACTTAGCAATATGGCGCTGGGGCTTGGTCATCTTCGTCAGATAGACTTGCGACTTGAGGTAGTCGATCAGGCTATCACCGCCATACGGCACCTCGCGCGAACTGACATTCTCCTCGTAGCCGCCGCTGT
>JAFPLG010000179.1 GCA_017402895.1 Paludibacteraceae bacterium | reverse complement strand
CAGAACGTCGTGAGACAGTTCGGTCTCTATCTATTGTGGGCGTAGGAAATTTGAGGAGCTCTGACACTAGTACGAGAGGACCGTGTTGGACGAACCTCCTGTGCATCAGTTGTCTCGCCAGGGGCATAGCTGAGTAGCAGCGTTCGGATTGGATAAGCGCTGAAAGCATCTAAGCGCGAAGCCAACTCCAAGATTAGATTTCCATTGAGGGTCGTTGTAGACTACGACGTTGATAGGCTGCAGGTGTACAATGGTGACATAAAGCCGAGCAGTACTAATTGCCCGAAATCTTTTTCTTAAAAGACTTTTATCTAGAAATCTAGACATCTAGAATTCTAGAACTCTAGAGTTTAATTGCTTTCGCTCGAAAGCTCTTACATTCGCTAATATGTCAACCCCATATTAAGGTGGTTATAGCGCTGAGGTCCCACCCCTTCCCATTCCGAACAGGGTCGTTAAGCTCAGCATCGCCGATGGTACTGCGTTGCATCGTGGGAGAGTAGGTAGCCGCCACTTTCGGAGCCCTTCAAGAGTAATCTTGAGGGGTTCTTTGTTTTTTGTGGGATTCTGCCCTTCGGGGTTAGAGTAATCTTGAGGGCTTCTTTGTTTCTTATCGGATCTTTCCCCTCGGTGTAAGATTCGTCTCAGGGTATAAAAAATGCACATACATTTGCGTATGTGCATTATTTTTTGTACCTTTGCGGTCAGAATAAGATATAAAAAAGAAGGTTGTCTCACGACAACCCAACCTTTTTACTTAACCTTAAATCTAATACCATGAAAAACACGATGCAAAAGTACTGCTTTTTTATGATATGTGCAAATAAAATTGCAAAAAACCATGTTTTTTAACATATTTTTTGCCATTTTTAACCAGAAAGGCAGTGTTTTTAACCGTTTAGAATTCAATTTCACAAAAACTAACAATCTATGATAATGAAAACAGTTTCTACTAATTCACTACTGAGAACGATAGGCCTCATGATGGGTATCAGCATGGCTTGGTCGATAATGGCATGTAATCGTCAGGATAAGCCGATCGTGATCCTGCATGATAATGATTCCCACTGTGAAGTGGCTGGTTTTGCCAAGATGGCCTATCTGCGTGATGCAATCCAGGCCTCGGATACAGCCTATGTGGGTGTAGTCAGTTCAGGTGACTTGTTCCAGGGTGGCATAGAAGGTACGCTCACTCATGGTCAGCAGATAGTAGATATCATGCGTTGCGTAGGATACGATGCCGTAGAGCCTGGCAATCACGAGTTTGACTATGGCACGCCTCGTATGCTGGAACTCTTCTCGCAATTGGGTAACGAGAAGGTGAGTTGTGTCAACCTTAGTGACCGGTCGGGGAAGTTC
The DNA here is from genome assembly GCA_017402895.1 of Paludibacteraceae bacterium. Lineage (GTDB taxonomy): Bacteria > Bacteroidota > Bacteroidia > Bacteroidales > Paludibacteraceae > Colicola. Next base: position 5,634 of record JAFPLG010000179.1, on the reverse strand, counting down.
CTCTTTCCGAACTATGTGATGCACCGTTATGGCCGTACAAAAGTGGCTTATGTTGGCGTGCTGACCCCTACGACGATGCGTGATGAGAAATCTGCGTTTATCACGAACGATGGAGATACGCTATATCGCTTGCAGACGGATGAGGAAGTAGTCCGCCTGACACAAGAACAGGTAAATAGTGCCCGTCGTGCGGGTGCTAAGTACGTCATATTGTTGACGCATATTGGTGAGACAGACGTGCCGCTGACCTCTGTGGACCTGATACAGAAGACCTATGGCGTAGATGCTGTGCTGGATGGTCATACCCATTCGGAGATTGCACAACGGATGGTAAAGAACCTGAAAGGCATTGATGTACCACTGACGCAAACGGGTACGAAGTTTATGAATGTAGGTGTAGTCTATATTGGACGTGATGGTCGCGTACGGACTTATCTGAAGCCCTCCGGCGAGATAGCCGGTAGTAGCAAGAGTGTACAGGCTGTGCTGGATAGTATCGACGTAGTGAATGCTCCGATTAAAAATCAGCCCGTAGGGCGTACGGAAGTGCGTCTGACTATCATGGGCGACAACGGACAGCGGTTAGTGCGTAAGGGAGAAACCAATGGCGGAAACCTGGCTGCCGACGCAGCTCGTTGGGCATGCGGTGCGCAGATGGCGTTCGTCAATGGTGGTGGCATCCGCAACGATTATCCCATTGGTGAGATAACGTTCGGCCAGGTGATCAATGTGCAGCCATTTAGCAATGATTACCATGTAATTGAAATAACGGGCCGTCAGTTGGAACAGGTGGTAGCATTTGGTTGCAGCGCCCTGAAGACGGAGAATTTGGCTGAGAATAAGAAGGGTGAACTGGGTGACTTCGTTCAGCCTTCCGGCTTCCGCTATACGTTTAGCGTGCCGGAGGATAAGGTACTGAGCCTGGAAGTGCTGAATGAGACAACGGGACAATACGAACCCATACAGCCCGATAAGACCTATACGATGGCCGTTTCGCAGTATAGCCTGGGCAGTTACAACGACGTGATGAAAAATTGTAACGTGCTGCGTTATAATGTTTGTGTGGACAATACCGCCACGATTCGTTATATCCAGGAGAGATTGGGTGGCGTCGTAGGTCAGGAGTACGCTCGTCCGCAAGGAAGAATAACCATCATTCGATGAGGCGTCCGTTCAGGTCGTAACGCTGGCCGTTACGGATGATAACCATTCGTCCGTCGGGATAGAGTAGTTTGGAAGCAGTGCCGTAGTCGGTGCTGCTTTCTGTTTGCTCAATATCCCAGGTCGCAGGCTTGGTTCCTTCGCCCCATTGGGAATACAGCCACTGGATTCGCCAGTTTAGACGGCTCAAAAACTCGCTCTGACGGCTCTGCATGTTGCTGTTGTCACGATAGTTCTGTGTATTGCGCCAACGGACGGCATCATTCTTGGCAGCCTGCGTTATAAGTGCCACAAAATCATTGATTTGAGTGCGCGTTTTGGTTTGTTGCGAATGGTAATAAACATACCAGCATTCGCGCACCTTCGCTTGAAATTCAGGCCACGTAGCCAATTGTCCGATCCAGTATTGGTCGAAAATGGGGTTGTCGTAGATCCAGGTCTCCTGATGACGGTTGTAGGCATTACCAAAATCCCATACCGGACCGAAGAACCACTTCTCGCTTTTGCCGTTTCGGTCACGATCCTTGTAGAGGAAACAACTGCCGTGGTACGATTCGCAATCTTCCATGATTTCTTGCACCAGGTAATACTTGGCGGCCTCGTCCAAATCGAGCATATTCCATAACTTGGTGGACGAATTGCCCCAGATGGCATTGTTCAGACCGTTCATCTGGCCCTCGATATAGTTGCGCTGTTGCGTAGATAGCACTTCCGGTTCTTTGATGGTAATCATCACCTGCTGTCCGTTGCCTTCGGTCAGGTTGATATTGCCTACTTCGGCATAGTTGTCAATCTCTACGAGCCATCCACCGCTGACGGAGTCGGCACTGTTGTCCTGCTGTTCGGTTACCTTCACGCGGTTACCCGCTATACGCACATGTTCTGTTAGGAAATAGAGTCCGTAGTACTTGCCGTTGATCACCAGTTCTACAGGGCGTACGCGGGGAGTCCAGCGTAGGCCGATCTGCTCGCTCAGCATGAATCCTACGGTGTTCTTCAGGAAGCCCAGGTTGTCATCCGCGTGGGCAAGCAGGCACCAGTGACGGTTGTTGGGCATACCGAGAACACTTTGCTTGACGTCGAATTTGATGCGGTAGGGTTTCTTGTCAAAGCCCGTCCATGTGTAGTTGCCGCGTCCCTTGAATTGCGCTGCAATAGGTTCCGTAGCGGTACCTAGTGCTGCTTGACCTGTATTTAGAGGGTCGATGTATAGGCTTCCGGGTACGTAGGTCTCTTTGCTATCAATGGCCTTCTGGTTTTGTGTGTTGATGTAGACTACGGGCAGCGTGCCTGAGATGGATGCGGTTGGTGTCGTCCCCCCTAGTGATGCTTGCCATGCTGATAGCGAAGTCCAGTATCCTTGTGCCCAATTGTCTCCTGTTTCCGGAACGAAGATGTCGCCTGTATTCATCTGCGCTTCGGAGGTCGCTGTGCGATTAAGATTGAGCGTCGTGCTCACGTATTCTTTGAAGTTGGTAAAACTCTGGTTGTAGGTGCCTTCGCTCAGTTCGCCTCCTACGAACGTAAATCGGTACATGTTGTTGACCGTCTCCGGGATGTTGACGCGCCACTTGTTGCCGTCGAGCGTCATGGGCAACACGTAGGTCGTGGCAGGTTGTTCGCTGCCATAGACAAAATAGACCATAGAGTAGTTGGTCTTGTTGTTGTCGAAATATAACGTGCCCTGCGGGATTGTAAGTGCGGAGACCGCAATCGAGCAGAGTAGTAAAATGTGGAGGACGACGGTTCGCATTTTTAGTCCAGTTTGTAGTCAATAGTAGTTACTACACGTACATGCTTAATCCAAGGCTGATATGGATCGCTTTCTATGCTGAATTGGCCTTGGCTGGCACGCGAGATGCTACCTAAGTCGCACTCAGCGTCATTTGCAAATTTCTGAGCTACGGCGCGAGCGTTCTTGGTGGCCTCTTCGATCATCTCGGGTTTGAGTTCCGGCAGTCCGTTGTACTGGTAGTCAAGTTGCCAGTCAGATGAGTTAACGATGATGCCACGGTTAAGTAGTTCGCTTTGGCACCCGGCACTCTTCACTACGAGTTGTACGTCGTCGGTGCTGACGATAACGGAAGAGTTGAGTTGGTATTTATACTCCGGTCGGTTCTCATAACTATAAGAATCCCACTTGTCTTCTACGGTAGTGTTTCCGATTTGCAGGTCTTCGGCCTTGAAACCTCGTGCCTTAAGCATGTCGATAATCACTTGGCTAACGCGTTCGCTCTCGTTGTAGAGAACTTGCAGGTCGTTTCCTGCAATAGCAAAACTAAGAGGCCATACAGCATGGTCAGCCTCTACGGTTCTGGTGGATAGTCCCTTAACGGTAACAGAACGGTCTTTGTCGGCATTCTTGTTCAGACCGAGGAAGACAAATAGTCCTGCCAGACTGATGCCGATGGCTACGCATAATGCGCTAACGATTTTCTCTTTCATAGGGCAGTTTGTTTTTAATTTTGTGCAAAGGTACAACAAAATTTGGATATATGCAAAAAAAATTGTAACTTTGCAGTCGAATTTGTAGAAATACCAATCAATATAAGATATCTAACACTATGGAACTTCCATTTGCAGAATCGTGGAAAATCAAGATGGTAGAGCCCATCCGCAAGTCCACGCGCGAGGAACGCGAGAAATGGCTGGCTGCAGCCAAGAACAATGTTTTCATGCTTCGTTCGGAGCAAGTCTACATTGACTTGCTGACCGATTCCGGTACGGGCTCTATGTCCGACCGCCAATGGGCCGCCATGATGATGGGCGACGAGAGTTACTCGGGTGCACGTTCGTTCTTTGAGTTCAAGAACGTTGTAACCGAACTCACGGGTTTCAACTATGTCATCCCTACCCACCAAGGCCGTGCCGCCGAGAACGTGCTGTTCTCCTACCTGGTGAAGCCTGGTCAGGTCATCCCCGGCAATGCCCATTTTGATACGACCAAGGGCCATATCGAGGCTCGTAAGGCTTTTGCTATCGACGTTACGTGCGACGAGGCTAAGGACACCCAGCTGGAGGCACCTTTCAAAGGCAACGTGTCGCTGGAGAAGTTAGAAAAAGTACTCCGCGAGAACGAGGGCAACGTGCCGTTTATGGTGCTCACCGTGACCAACAATACCGTGGGCGGTCAACCCGTCTCGATGGCGAATATCAAGGCCACGTGTGAACTCTGTCATAAATACGGCGTGGCCGTGAATATGGACTCCGCACGCTTTGCCGAGAATGCCTATTTTATCAAGACGCGCGAGCCGGGTTACGAGAACAAGAGCATCAAGGAGATCGCTCGTGAGATGTTCTCGTATGTCGATTCGATGACTATGTCGGCCAAGAAGGACGGACTGGTCAACATGGGTGGATTTATCGCTACGAACCGTGAGGAGTGGTACGAGGGCTGCAAGCAGTTCTGTATCCCGTTCGAGGGCTTCCTAACCTACGGTGGAATGAACGGTCGCGACATGGCTGCGCTGGCTGTCGGACTGATGGAGAATACCGAGTTTGACATGCTCGACACGCGTATCCGTCAGGTCCAGTATCTGGCCCAGAAACTCGACGAGTACGGCATTCCATACCAACGTCCTGCCGGCGGACATGCCCTCTTCGTAGATGCTGACCGCGTGCTCTCTCAGATTCCTAAGGAGGAGTTCCCGGCCCAAACGCTAACCTGCGAATTGTATCTCGAGGCCGGTATCCGTGCTTGCGAGATAGGATATATCCTGGCCGACCGTGATCCTGTGACGCGTGAGAACCGCTTCGGCGGACTGGATTTCGTGCGTCTGTGCATCCCGCGCCGCGTATATACCAACAATCACATGGACGTCATTGCCGCTGCGCTCAAGAACGTCTATGACCGTCGTATGGCTATCACCCGCGGACTGAAGATCACGAAGGAGGCACCCCTCATGCGCCATTTCACTGTCGAACTTGAGCGCCTCTAATCAGGGCAACTAAAGGAAACATATCATGCGAAAATATTTTGTATTTCTTTTGTGGATGCTCGCCTGCGTTACGATGACGCAGGCGGCTACCGTCTATACGCGTATCAATAGCAAGCCCGCTGCCGGATGGCCGGGAACCTATTTGCTGGTCTATGAGAAATCGGACACCGAGGCCATCATATGGAATGGCGAAGATGCGTCCGGCAACATCGTCAAGGCGACTATCCAGAACGGACAGATCACGTCCGAAGCGCTGGCCGATTACCAGGTGGTAGTAACCGAGGAGAGTAGCAACCGCTATTACGTGAAGGCCAAGGACGGCTATATCGGCACCGACGCCAAGAAGAACGGACTGACGTTCACCAATGGTGGCCGTGAGTGTACTATCCAGCAGAACGGCTCGTACACCATGCTCGAGACCAATACCAACACCTGTCGTTTCCTGTGCTACGAACCCTCGCAAGGCACGTATCGCTTCCGCTTCTATTATGATGCTAACAAGAAATGGAACGATACCGACAAGCATAATATCCAT
>JAFPLG010000178.1 GCA_017402895.1 Paludibacteraceae bacterium | reverse complement strand
TGGGACAGGAAACAGACCTTCGACAGCCTGCGCCAGAACACCATAGAAGAGACCTACGAACTGGCCACCGCCATCAGTCGCCACGACATGACGGAGATTAGCAAGGAGCTGGGCGACGTACTGCTGCACGTCATCTTCTACGCCAAGATGGGAAGCGAAACCGGAGACTTCGATATCGCCGATGTTTGCAACCGGATTAGCGACAAGCTCATTTTCCTTCATCCACATGTTTACGGCGAAGCCGCGGCACAGAATGCGGAAGAAGTGAGCAAGTTGTGGGAACAGGTGAAGCTGAAAGAGAAAGGCGGCAATAAGACCGTTCTGGGTGGCATCCCGGACAGCCTGCCGAGTCTGGTGAAGGCCTATCGGATACAAGACAAAGTGGCGAACGTGGGATTTGACTGGAAGCAGAAAGAAGATGTTTGGGATAAGGTAAAGGAGGAGATCGGAGAGTTCGAAGAGGAGTTAAAGGCGAAAGGCGAAGGGCGAGAGGCGAATGCAGAAGGAGAGTTTGGAGATCTACTGTTCTCGCTGATTAACGTAGCACGCCTATACAAAATCAAGCCGGATAATGCCTTGGAACAGACGAATCTGAAGTTCATCCGCCGCTTCAACTATATAGAAGCGAAGGCAAAAGAAAACGGCAAGGAACTCAAAGACATGAGCCTTGCCGAGATGGAGGAACTTTGGCAAGCCGCCAAACAGGCTTAGAGCCTGAGCAAGATAGCCATGCGGATATCAACCGAGACGTAAAAGCCATGCGGATTAACGAACCTCTTGCATGAACCATGCGTTGAGGGGCGAGTACTTCTCACCGGCGGTAGAAGCCAACGTCATCGAGATCTTGAGGCTTCCGGTCTTTTTGGGCACATAATACATTGCCGCGGGGAAGACATAGACATCGTTCGCAAAACGAAGATAAGCTTTTTCCGGTTTGGAAGCAGGATCCAAGATTGCCAGACAGGATGAATCTACCAGCAGACGCATGTCCAACTCGGCGGTATCAACCTTCACAGAAAACTCGGTAAGGTTGTTGTAGTTGCCATACAGCATAATAGGAACGCGCAGCGTATCACCCACGTGCATCGTGTCGGTCAAGAGAATCGTATCATGCACACCGGCAGGGGTGTCACGATAGACATATTTGGAGACCTGAATCAACGGAGTGGACTGATCTTCACCTGTAAGGCAAGAACTCAGGGCGACAGATACTATCGCCAGAGCGACAAAAAAGAAAATACGTTTCATAGTTGTGCGGCATAAAAGACTCGAACTTTCACTCCGTGAGGAACCAGATCCTAAGTCTGGCGCGTCTACCAATTCCGCCAATGCCGCGGCGAGCGTAGCGAGCCCCATCAAAAAGCGCTCCTACAATTCGGGGTGCAAAGGTAGTACATTTTTTTGAATTATGCAAGAAAATACGCAAACTTTTTATCATATTTTACCAAATGGGCTGAAAATTGTGCACCGCCGGACCGACTCGCCGGTGGCATATGTGGGTGTGATGGTGGGTGCCGGCACTCGAGACGAAGTGGCCGAACAGAACGGCATGGCCCATTATATAGAGCATTGCGTATTCAAGGGAACGGCTCGTCATACGGCCCGTCAGATCATCCGACAAGTAGAAGGTATCGGTGGTGAGATCAACGCGTATACCACCAAGGAAGAGACCACTTTTTATGCCGCCACGCCCGTAGAGCATGTTCGGATGACCCTGCATCTGCTGAGCGAACTGGTCACCTGCCCTACTTTTCCGAAGCGGGAGACCGACAAGGAGCGAACCGTAATCTATGATGAGATAGAGAGTTACAACGACAGTCCGAGTGAACTCATCTATGATGACTTCGAGTCGCTGATTTTCAGTGGACATTCGCTGGCGCTGCCTATCTTAGGCACGAAGAAGACGCTTCGGCACATCTCGTCTAAACCGGAGTACGCCAAAGAATGGATAGAGGAGCACTATAGGCCCGAAAGGATGGTGATTTTCTGCCAGGGCAACGTCCGGCCGGAGAGCATCTTCCGATTGGCAGAACAGGAATTCGGGGGGATGGAAACTAGTCGAACTAGTCAAACTAGCAGAACCAGTCAAACTAGTTTAGTTGGCAGTCGCCAAGCGACTTACCACAAACGCACCCATCAGACACATGTGATGGTCGGGCAGCGAGCCTATCCGCTGGGGCATAAGGATCAACTGGCGCTGTATCTGCTAAATAACATAATCGGAGGAGGCAGTCTGAACTCGCGATTGAATCTGAGTATGCGCGAGGCACACGGACTGGTTTATCAGGTAGAATCAACCTATACGCCGCTGAGCGACACGGGCTATTGGGCTACGTATTTTGCGTGCGAACCGGAGCACACCGAACGGTGCATGGAGATCCTGCGTCACGAGCTAAAACGACTGCAAGAGGGTCCGCTGAGTGAGAGCAACCTGAGAAGCGCCCTACGTCAGTTGCGCGGCCAGATGGCTATCTCGGCCCAGAATCAGGAAGGCAGTGCGCTAAGCATGGCCAAATCGATGCTTTATTTCGGTTCGGCCCCAACATGGCAGGAGTCTTTCCAAAAGATATCACAAACTGACACAGAGCAACTACTCCGCATCAGTCGCGAGATTCTCGACATTGACAAGTTGTTTATGCTTCGCTACGAATAGCAAGCATTTTGTCGTTTTTTCGGCATTTTTCATAACATTTTTCGAAAAATTCACAAAAAAGTGTGCTTTTTATGCTAAAAAACATATTTTTTTGCGAAAAAACTTGCTTATGTCAATATTTTTTTGTAATTTTGCGGCGATTTTGCATTATTATACAATAATCAATATAAATAATTAAAAGTTATGAAGAAAATTTTTACCCTCTTATTGCTTGTTGTGGCAACACTGACGATGTATGCCCAGAAGCAGGTAAGCGGTGTAGTAGTAGACGCGAAGGGCGAGCCTATTATCGGTGCCAGTATCGTGGCTAAGGGTACTACACAAGGTACAGTTTCTGACTATGACGGTAAATTTGACATGACTGTTCCGACGACGGTTAAGACGCTGATTGTCACCTATGTCGGTATGCAGAAGAAAGAAGTTGCTGCCGGTCAGAACCTGAAAATTGTCCTCGAGGAGAACACGGAGTTGCTCGACGAGGTAGTTGTTACCGGTTATGGTAACGTCTCGAAGGGTGGCTTTACCGGTTCGGTAGAGGCCGTGAAGGCAGAGGACATCGAGAAGAAGAATCCTTCGGATATTACCAAGTCCCTGTCGGGTGAGGTAGCTGGTGTACAGGTGGTTAACTCCAGCGGTCAGCCGGGTTCGGTAGCATCGATTCGTATCCGTGGTATCGGTAGTATCTCGGCCAGCAGCACGCCTCTCTACGTAGTAGACGGTATTCCATTGGACGCTGGTTCGATTAGTTCGATCGACCCGGGTGACATCGCATCCGTTACTATCTTGAAGGACGCAACAGCAACGTCGTTGTACGGTAGTCGTGGTGCCAACGGTGTGATCGTGATTACTACCAAGAGAGGTAGTTCGCACGGCGATGACGGCAAGATTGAGATTGACGTCAAGGGTGGTGCTAACATGCGTCTGCTGCCGATGTACGACGTGATCGACAATCCGGAAGATTACGCAGTAATGGCTTGGCAGAGTCTGTACAACCAGCAACGCTACATCCTGAACCAGAACGAGAACCAATCCATTAAAAATGCGAATAACAGTCTTTTCGGAGCAAATGGTATTCCGGCCATCTACAATATCTGGGATTCTCCGGGTAACCTGTTGATTAACGCTTCTGATGCATCCGGTAAGATCAACCCGAAATTCGACCCGAATGTAAGCCGTCTGGCTCATTTCCAAAACATGGATAGCTGGTACAACACCCTGTTCCACAATGGTCTGAAACTGGAGGCAACGGCTAAGATTAGCGGTGGTAACGAGAAGTTGAACTACTATACCAGTTTCGGTTACCTGAAGGACGAAGGTTACTATACCGCTTCGGACTTCCAGCGTTTCAACACCCGTGCCAACATCAACTACCAGGCTAAGAAATGGCTGAAGGGAGGTTTGAATATCCAATACTCGTATTCGGCTATCAGCAACCCGGGTCAAGGTAGCGACGCGAACAACGGTTTTGCGTTCGTTAACCAGATTCCGCCGATTTATCCGGTATATGTATATGATCCTGCAACCGGTCAACCGAAGGTAGATCCGAAGACCGGCGGTAAGATGTATGACTACGGAGATAACGGAAATGACAGCATTGGCGAACAAGGCGGTCGTCCGTATTCGTTCGGTATCAACCCGGCCGGTGCGCTGGAGTGGGACAAGCAGAAGACGGTTCGTCACCAAACGGTGGCTAATGCCTTCTTGGAGTTCAAACTCTATGAGGGTCTGAAGTTCACGGTGAACGTAGGTGCACAGTACTTGAACAACAACACGAATGCGTTGACCAACAAGTACTACGGTAACGCAGCCGGTCTGGGTCGCGTTGAGCAGTCGCAAATCAACTACCTGGCTGTAACGAGCAACCAGTTGCTGGAGTACAACAAGAGTTTCAACGAGCATACCATCCGTTTGATGGCCGGTCACGAGACCACGTACTTCACGTACAACATGCAATATGGTTACAAGAAAAATATCGCTGAAGACAACGTGAATCAGTTGAGTAACGGTGTGTCGATGGACGGCGTAGAGGGTTACGCTCGTACGAGCACCCTGGAGTCGGCACTGGCAACCGCCACTTATGAGTACGACAACCGTTACCACATTACGGGTAACTACCGTGCCGACGGCTCGAGCAAGTTTGCCAAGGGTCATCGTTGGGGTCACTTCGGTTCTGTAGGTGCTGCTTGGAGCTTCACCAACGAGCATTTCTTCGAAGGAACGACTGCTGCCGACTGGCTCAAGAACGGTAAGCTGCGTCTGAGTTGGGGTGTGCTGGGTAACCAGGACATCGGCGATATGATGTACACCGACCAGTACTCGGTAGAGAACGTGAATGATGAAAAAGGTTATGTATGGAGCTACAAGGGTAATCCAGAGCTGACTTGGGAGCACACCAGTACGATTGACCTTGGTCTGGAGTTCTCGATTGGCAAGTACTTGGACGTTGAGTTCGACTACTTCTACAAGAAGACCGACAATATGTTGTTCCCGCGCTACGTAGCTCCTTCGCTGGGTTACGGCGGATACTACGTAAACGACGCAGCCATGATGAACCAGGGTGTTGAGTTTGACTTGAAGGCTCACTTGGTTGACCTGCGTAACGTGAAGTTGGACTTCCGTTTGAATGGTGGTTACTATCGCAACAAGATGCTTAAGATGCCGGTTGACTACACCGATGCCAGCGGCAATGAGCATCGTATGGTTATGTCCGGCGGTATGTCGGTTGGTCACTCGACCTACGACTGGTACATGGTTCACTACGAAGGTATCGACAACGAGGGTGTGGCTCACTATACCGCATACTACGATGCTAACAAGGGTGAGTTCGGTACGAAGTCTGCAGACTTGATCGCAGATGGAGATAAGGCCGACAACTACATCGCATCGGTTTATGAGTACAAACTCCAACACCCGGATGCAGACATCCGCGAGTACTCTGTAAGTGGCCAGAAAGCTTCTTATGCAGGTAGCAACTACGTTGGTAAGAGCGCAATGCCTGACCTCGACGGTGGTTTCGGTATCGACTTCGAGGCTTACGGTGTAACGCTGAGCATTAGCTGCTCGTACCGTATCGGTGGTTATGGATACGATAACATGTACGCTCTGTTGATGCATAGCGACAAGATCGGTAGTATGAACTGGCACAAAGACATCATGAAAGCCTGGACAGAGAACAACACCAACACCGACATTCCTCGTCTGAGCAACGGTGCTGATGAGAATGCTGTTATGGCTTCGGATCGTTTCCTGACCAGCAACTCGTACCTGAGCTTGAACAACATCAACCTGGGTTACAAGTTCCCGAAGAAACTGATTGAGAAGATCAAACTGACCAACCTGC
>JAFPLG010000177.1 GCA_017402895.1 Paludibacteraceae bacterium | reverse complement strand
GGAAAACGTCAAATAAGTCTAAAGACTATTTGACAAAATGAAAAAAATGGCCAAAAAATTTGCGTATGTGTGATTTTTTTGTTACCTTTGCGGGCTGATATGCAAGTATGCGTGTACGCATCCGCGCAAGCGGATTACAATTTTAGAAAAATAATAAACTAAAAAAATATACACATTATGTCAAAAGTAACTGTTGTTGGCGCAGGCAATGTGGGAGCAACCTGCGCAAATGTATTGGCCGTAAATGAGGTGGCTAACCAAGTATGTCTGATTGATATCAAAGAGGGCTTTGCCGAGGGTAAGGCTATGGATATCATGCAAACCGCTCAGCTGATGGGTTTCGACACCGTTGTTGAGGGTGTGACCAACGACTACAGCAAGACTGCCGGAAGCGACGTAGTCATCATCACCTCGGGTCTGCCCCGTAAGCCGGGTATGACGCGCGAGGAGCTGATCGGCGTGAATGCAGGTATTGTAAAGAGCGTTTGCGACCAGGTGCTGACCTACAGCCCGAATGCTATCCTCGTAGTGGTTTCCAACCCGATGGACACGATGGCTTATCTGACGCTGCATGCACTGGGTCTGCCGCGTAACCGCGTGATCGGTATGGGTGGCGCACTCGACAGCGCTCGTCTGAAATACTTCCTGAGCCAGGCGCTGAAGTGCAACGCCAACGACGTAGACGGTTTCGTTATCGGTGGCCACGGCGACACGACGATGATTCCGTTGACCTCGTACACCACCTACAAGGGTATTCCTGTAACCGAGTTCCTTAGCAAAGAGGAGATAGAGAATGTAGTAAAGAGCACGATGGTTGGTGGTGCAACGCTGACCGGTCTGCTCGGCACGAGCGCATGGATGGCTCCGGGTGCTGCCGCAGCATCGGTGGCTGAGGCTATCATCAAGGACCAGAAGAAGATGATTCCTTGCTCGGCCGCACTGGAAGGCGAGTACGGCATGAAGGACATCACCATCGGTGTTCCTTGTATCATCGGCCGCAACGGTATTGAGAAGGTGCTGGAGCTCAAGATCTCGGACGAGGAGATGAAGAAACTTCGCGAGAGCGAGGCAGCAGTTCGCAAGACCACGGCAGTTTTGAAAGAACTGAATGTACTTTAATAGACCGCTAACGCTAAAAGAAGAAAGACCACTTCGTTCAAAGACCACATTGCTTTGAGGGAGTAAAACGACCGGTCTTTACTCTGTAATCAAAATAAAACATGGATTTATTTGAAAAATGTGACCATTTTGAGACCCTCAAACTGGTACGCAAATTAGGAATCTATCCTTATTTCCACGAACTGGAGAGTCGTCAGGCTCCTATCGTTCAGATGGAGAACCACCGCGTCATCATGCTCGGTTCGAACAACTACCTCGGCTTCACGGAGAACGAGGCAGTCATCAAGGCCGGTCATGAAGCCCTGGACAAATACGGAACGGGGGTGAGCGGTAGTCGCTTCCTGAACGGTACGCTGGATCTGCACCTGCAGTTGGAGCGCGAGATAGCCGCCTTCACAGGTTACGAGGAGGCTATGACCGTTTCTACGGGTTTCCAGACCAACCTGGCTATCATCTCGGCTATCTGTGGTAAGGACGATTATATCCTAAACGATCGCGAGAACCACGCTTCGATATACGATGCATGTCGCCTGAGTTATGCGAAGGTGCTGCGTTATCGTCACTCCGACATGGAGGACCTGGAGCGTCAGTTGCAATCTATTCCGGAGAATGCCGGCAAGCTGATCATCACCGACGGTGTGTTCTCTATGCGCGGCGATATATGCCGACTGCCGGAGATATGCGCGCTGGCTGAGAAATACGGTGCCCGCGTGATGGTGGACGATGCCCACGGATTCGGTGTGCTGGGTCCCGGCGGTCGTGGAACGGCTGCCCATTTCGGACTGACCGACAAGGTGGATATCACGATGCTGACCTTCTCCAAGTCGCTGGCGTCGATTGGCGGATGTATGCTGACGAGTCATCGCGTAGCCGACTGGCTGCGTCACGTGAGTCGTCCGTTTATCTTCTCGGCAAGTATCACGCCATGCTCAGCTGCAACGGCATTGGAGGCACTCCACCAACTGATCCTGGATCCGGAGCGTCCGACGCGACTGATGAATATCGCTAAGTACTTCCAGAAGCAATTGCTGGCTGCCGGCGTGAAGATCATCGAGGCGCCGACGCCTATCGTGCCTATCTTTACGTACAAGACGCTCGACACACTCTACTTCGGCAAGAAGCTGTTTGACGAGGGTGTTTATGTCAATCCGGTGATGGCTCCGGCATGCGTCGAGGGTGAGTGCCTGCTGCGCACTACGCTCATGGCTACCCATACCGAACCGGTGATCGACGAAGCCGTAGAGATTATCGCACGTGTGCTCAAAGAGGGTGCACCGGAGATGTGATTAATGGCTAAAGGCTAAAGGTTGATGGCTAAAGTATTAGTTATTTCCGGAGGATCTTCGGGTATAGGAAAGGCTACGGCCTCGCTCTTTGCGGAGCGGGGCTGGCGCGTTTTTGAACTGAGCCGGCATGGTAAAGGGTCGAAAGTCGAAAGTCGAAAGACAAAAGACGCAGTGGAGATTATCCACGTGACCTGCGATGTATGCTCCGAGGAGAGTACGCGCAAGGCTATCGCCGAGGTGCTCCGCCAGACCGACCATATCGACGTCGTCATCTCCAATGCGGGTTACGGTATCTCGGGTTCTATTGAGTTCACCGAGATTCGGGATGCCGAGCACCAGATGGATGTCAACTTCATGGGCGCTGTTCGTCTGACGCAAGCCGTACTGCCACAACTGCGCGCACAGCATGGCGGACGTATCATCTATACCTCGTCGGTGGCTGCAGCGTTGCCCGTTCCGTACCAGGCTTTCTACTCGGCCTCAAAAGCAGCTATCAATGCGATGGCACTGGCGCTGGCTAACGAAGTGAAGGACTTCGGTATTCAGGTCAGCGTGATGATGCCGGGTGACGTGAGCACCGGTTTCACGGATGCACGCGACAAATCGACCGCCGGGGAAGACGTGTACGTGGGCGCCAACAAAGCCATCACCACGATGGAGCGTGACGAGCGTGGCGGTATGCGTCCCGAGCAGATGGCTCGACTGTTTTACCATATTGCTACGTGTCGTAGTCCCCGTCCGCAATACGTAGGTGGATTCAGCTATCGCGTGCTGTGCCTGCTGGACCGCATCCTACCGAAACGACTGGTGAACTGGATAGAGTATAAAGTATACTCGTAATAACGTAATTACGTAATTACGTAATGGTTAAAAGAATCCGCATAGTATCTCCTTCCGGGGCGATAGAACCGTAATACATAAAAGGCGCTGCAGAGCGTCTTTTGTCGCTTGGCTTTGAGGTGAGCGAGGGGCAGTATTGTCGTGGCCGTCACGGACGGTTTGCCGCCACGGACGAGGAGCGGGTGAGCGACCTGCGTGCGGCACTGGACGATCCACAGGTGGATATGATTCTCTGTTCGCGCGGCGGATACGGACTGCAACGTATCATCGACCGCATCGGTGAGATCCGTAAACCTATCATCGGCTTCTCAGATATCACGGCGCTTCACCTGCTGGCCGGTCTCAGCGGTCAACCGACGCTCCACAGCATCATGTGCAAGCATATCGCCACGCTCCCCGAGACGAGCGAAGCGCTCCAACGCACGATAGAAGCCCTGCAAGGCAAGGCGCTGGAATATGTGATTCCTACCCATCCGCTGAACCGAAAGGGAGAAACGGAGGGAATGCTTGTTGGCGGAAACTTGAGCGTGCTATACGGCTTGCAGGGAACGCCATTTGGGCTAACGGACGAAAGGCTAATGGCGAAAGATTGTATTCTCCTCGTCGAGGATATCGGGGAGCGACATTATCATATCGATCGGATGATGAACAACCTGCGGTTGAGCGGCGTACTGGCCAATCTGTCAGGACTGCTGGTGGGCCAGTTCACCGATTGCGAGGACGACCCGCTGATGGGCGAGACGGTCTATGAGACCATCGCTCGTTATGCGGCCGAATACAACTACCCGGTGGCTTTTAACGTGCCGGTAGGACACGTGGAGCACAACCTGCCCTTGTGGCTCAACCACCCCGTCAAACTAACTGTAGAGAACGACCATGTCCAAATCCTGCAAGACCATGTCAAAGCGTGAAGGCATCGTTTTCACGTGCCTGATGCTCTTTTTGCTACTACCGAATATAGTAGGTACGTTCGTGGCGCAAGACCTGCTCACGATCGGCCAGCGGATTATCTATTTCATCACCTCGATAGCTATCTATAGCCTGGGGTTGACCCTATTTCGCCGTCGCACCTTTCTATACGTGGCTTCGTTGGGATTTCTGCTCTCGGCGATCGACCTGGTGCACCTGATCATCAATCATGCTACGACATCCTTGCTCTTTGTGTTCACGATTATCAAATCGGAGAAGGGTGAGTTTCTGGAACTGCTCTCTACCTACTGGTTTGTGCTGATCCTGTTCTTCACGCTCTGGGGTGTGTATTACTACCTGGCCCATCGATTTGTCAAGCAGGAATATATCGCGCCGCTACGCAAGCGTATGTGGACGCTGGGGGTTATTGTGCTGTTTCTGACGACGACGGTCGTGGGGCTGAAACTGCAACCTAAGTTCTGGAATATGTTCAACATCCACGGCCAGGACATGCGTTCTGCCGCGTGGGTAGGTGCCGAGAAAGCTTGCCCGGTGAATATGTTCCTGTCGATCTACAACATCGTGGATCTGGGACATCAGATTGCAGAGCAAAAAGAGGCCCTGCAGGATTTCCGCTTCGGTGCTACGTACGAACCGAGTCGTCCGAAACGGGTCAGAGACAATCAGCCTATCGTGGTCTTTCTGGTGGGCGAGACTTCGCGTTACGACCACTGGCAGATCAACGGCTACGAACGTGAGACATCGCCCTATCTCTTGGCACGCCAAGACCAGATTATCTCGTTCGACTCGGTCTATTCGGTGGCCAACCTGACAACCGTCTCCGTTCCGTTTATCTTCTCGCGCGCCACACCGCAAAACCGCGAACTGTATATGCACGAGGCATCCATAGTGGATGCATTCCACGAAGCCGGTTATCGCACGGCATGGATTGCCGACCAGAGTTTTAACAACCATTTCCTGATGCGTATCGCCGAGAATTGCGACTATAAGAAATACGTGACCGACCCGGGCGAGGAAGTGTTTGTAGATACCGTTTTGCTACCGCCCTTCCGCACGCAACTAACCACGCCCGAGACGCAGCAGTTCATCACACTCCACTCGCTGGGATGCCATTTCAAGTACTCGGCCCGTTATCCGGAGTCGTTCCAACGCTACACGCCCGACATGACCGGACTGGACATGAAGGCACTGTTTCAGAAAGCCGGTGGTAGTGAGGAACCGGACGGAATGGCTCGACTCAAACCGGAGAATATGACGGCCTTCCGCAACCTGAAAGCTATCCTCATCAACTCGTACGACAACGCGATACTCTACACCGACTACTTCATCGATTGCGTCATTCGCGAACTGGAGCAGACGGGCCGTCCGGCCGTGCTGGTGTATGTGGGCGACCACGGCGAGAACCTGTTGGACGACGAGAAACATATGTTCCTGCATGGCACGTATGCCGGCTCGTACTACGAGTACCACGTGCCTTTGTTCGTCTGGACCAGCGAGCAATATCGGAAGATCTATCCGCAGAAAATAGAGGCTATGCAGCGTAACCGTCAGAAACTGACCTCAACGATGTGCCTCTTCTATTCGTTGCTGGATCTGGGAGAAGTGAAACTGCCGGAGGGCCATCCGCAGCTGTCGTTTGCCGACACGCTGATGCAAGCCATGGATACCGTTTGGGGACTGGACGCCAACCTGCAGCCGATGGCTATTCCTACACGACCTTAGTCGATCAGTCGTTCGTCGTTATGACGTATCTCGCGCAACAGACTCTTGCGCGTGAGAACCATCGCCTCCAGTACGACAGCCGGCAACAGGGCTGCCAGGTTGGGATAAAGCGTCGGGTACCACTCGTTGGATATCTTCACCGCATAGTAGATCATCAGCGCATAGTATATGCCGGCCAAGAGAACCGTGATAAGCGACAAATAGATGCGCCAACTGTCACTAAAGAAACAAAGCAGGCAGAGGATGGAAGTGGCTATCATCAGTAGGTTGCAATAATACAAACCCTTGACGGAAACAACGCCGACGGTGGTCGTCTCGTGGGTCTCAAAGTCGGTCTGGTAGACATAGAAGTTCTTCTTGTCCATTTCATAGGCGCGGTTGGAGATCACTCCCTTGTCTCCTTGGAAATTAAACACCGGCACATTGAGCAGCGTAATCGCCGCTACCAGAGCTATCAACATCAACACCAGACGCTTGTAAATACCACTCATACGGATGCTTTTTGTATCAAATCGGTTGCAAAGGTATAAATTTTTTGGGAGATTCGCAAATAATTCGTATCTTTGTAGTCGGATTTTAGAAGAATGCGCTATAGTTTTCGAGAAATACTGCCCTATTACCGTCGCAACCTGCGGGTAGCGATGCCCGTGGTGCTGACCCAACTGGGAGCGGCGCTGGTGGGTCTGTTCGACTCGATCATGGTGGGCCAATACGCCACAACCGACCTGGCGGCAGTCAGTTTTTCGAATGCTATCTTCTTCACCGTCATGGTCTTCTCGATGGGTGCCGTCATGGGTATTACGCCGCTCGTAGGTTTCACGCATGGCGAACTGGAGAAGGCGAAAGGCGAGGAGGCAAATGGCGAATGGCAAAAGGCCAATGAGCAAATCAAGTCCTATATGACCAACGGGCTGGTGTTCACCGCTCTGATATGCCTTGTCTCATTCGTATTGTTGGCTCCGTGTATCGGTCTGCTGGATTATTTCGGTCAGGAACCCGAAGTCGTAGCCTGCGCCCGTCCGTACTATACGCTCATCGTGCTCTCGATCCTGCCTTTCCTGCTCTTCTGCTTCTGCAAGCAGTTTCTGGAGGGACTGGGAAACACCCTCGTGGCAATGGTGATTACCGTCGTCTGCAACCTGATGAATATCCTGATGAACTGGATACTCATCTATGGCCATTGTGGTTTTCCGGCCATGGGTGCCGAGGGAGCGGGTATCGGATCGCTTATCGCCCGCACACTGATGCCTATCTGCTTCTTTTTGGTAATGGCATGGCGTAAGGACTGGCGACAGTACCTAAGGGGCATTCGCTTCAGCATGATTCGCCGGGAAGTGGTTGGCCGACTCTTCAAGATCGGCACGCCTATCGGTATGCAGTCGTTCTGCGAGGCCTTCTTGTTCACCGCCTCGTTTATCATCATCGGTTGGATCAACAAGGAGACGCTGGCGGCTCATCATATAGCCAACCAGATGGCCGACCTGACCTTTATGCTGGCCCTGGGAATCGGTGCCGCCACGACGATACGTGTCAGCCACCAACTCGGGCATGGCGACTTGCATGCCGTTCGTATGGCCAGTCGGGCTTCGGTGCATCTATGCCTGATGATGAATACCATCGGCGCAGCAATTATGATTCTGGGAAGAAACATAATCCCCTATATCTTCACCAGCGATCCGGAGGTAGTGCCTATCGCCTCGACGCTACTGGTCATCGCCGGTACGCTCCAGTATGTGGACGGACTGCAATGTATCGGAGCGGCTATGTTGCGAGGAATCCAGGATGTGCGCGTTCCGATGCGCATAGCCGTAGTGGCTTATATTATCGTAGCTTTGCCGCTTGGACTGCTACTGACCTTCCCCGTAGGATGGGGAGCACAGGGCATGTGGATCTCGTTTGTTATCGCACTGGCTATCCCGGCCGTGCTCTATCATATACGCTTTCATAAACAATTAAAACGATTAGAATATGGAACCAAAACAAGTGTTTGACATCTTTGCGCAGATCAACCAAGTGCCTCGTCCGTCGAAGCATGAGGAGCGCATCAGCCAGTGGCTCCAAGACTGGGCCAAGGCGCACAATATCGAATGCGTAGCCGACGAAACCATGAACGTCATCATGCGCGTTCCCGCCACGCCGGGTTATGAGGACCACGAAGGCGTCATCCTGCAAGCCCATATGGATATGGTATGCGAGAAGAACGGCGACGTTGAGCACGACTTCATGAACGATCCTATCCAGACCTACGTGGATGGTGAGTGGCTCAAAGCTAAAGGTACTACCCTCGGCGCAGACGATGGCATAGGTATCTCTATGGCGCTGGCTGCTATCACCAATCCGGACCTAAAACACCCCGCTATCGAGTGCCTCTTCACCGTGGACGAAGAGACCGGACTGACCGGCGCGGAGAAACTCCGGGACGGCATGTTGAAAGGCAAGCGTTTGATTAACCTTGATTCCGAAGACGACGGCCAGATCTTCATCGGCTGTGCCGGCGGTATCGACACGCTGGCTAAGATGCACTATAAAGGTGAAAGGCTAAAGGTTAATGGCGAAGGTACATTAGCCTCTAACCATTCGCCATTAGCCATTCGTCTGTCCGTAAGCGGACTGATGGGTGGTCACTCGGGTGATGATATCAACAAGGGTCGCGCCAATGCCAACCAACTGATCGTTTGGTTCCTGGCACGTATATGGCCGCAGACCGAGGTACAACTGGCCAGCATCAACGGTGGTAACCTGCGCAACGCCATTGCCCGCGAGGCGGAGGCTATCATCACGATACCGATGGCGTACAAAGAGCAGATACGTATCGAGTGGAACCACTTTATCGCACAGATGGAAGGTGTATTCGGCGAGGTAGAGAAAGATATGCGTCTGGACCTCGAGACCTGCGACATGCCCGAAGAGTTTATCCCTACCGACAAAGCCTACCGACTCATCATGGCGCTCTGCGAGTGCCCGCACGGCATGATCGCTATGAGCAAAGAGATGCCGGGACTGGTAGAGACGAGTACGAACCTTGCCTCCATCAAGATGAAAGAGGGATATATTGAAGTCAATACCTCCCAACGTTCGTCGATCGAAAATAGCAAGCATCACCTGAAATGGGCAGTAGAACAGGCGCTCTCGCTCGCTTGCGACGAAGTGACCCATGGTGACGGTTATCCCGGCTGGGCACCGAATCCTAACTCCCCGCTGCTGGAGGTGACCAAAGAGGCGTACGTAGAATTGTTTAAGTCAGAACCGCAAGTATTGGCTATCCATGCCGGACTGGAATGCGGTCTGTTCTTGGAGAAATATCCGTACCTGGATATGGTATCAATCGGTCCGCAGATGTACGGCGTCCACTCGCCCCAAGAGCGTCTGTCGATTCCGAGCACGGAGCGCTGCTACCAATGGCTCTGCCGAGTTTTGGAGAAACTCTGATTAATGGCTAATGGCTAAAGAAAATAAGGAGTTGCCCGCATGAGCAACTCCTTATTTTTATACGCATACGCGTGCGCGTATTATTTCTTCAGCGCCTTCTTCTCAGCGCGCAACTGACGTGCACGTTGGATATCGAATGCAATAGGCGATGCGATGAATACCGACGAATAGGTACCTACGATCACACCCATCAACAGTGCGAATACGAAGCCACGGATCGTCTCACCACCGAAGCTGAAGATAGCGAGCAATACCACGAAGGTCGACATAGAAGTCGAGAACGTACGGCTCAGCGTGTTGTTCAGTGCGGCGTTGATATTCTCCTCGCGAGCACGCTTCGGATAGAGCTTGTTGTACTCACGTACACGGTCGAAGATAACCACGGTATCGTTGATCGAATAACCGATGACGGTCAGGATAGCAGCGATAAACGATTGGTCGATCTCCATAGAGAACGGCATGATCTTCCAGAGGATAGCATACAGACCCAGGATGATTACGGTATCGTGAGCCAAAGCTGCCAGTGCACCTACCGAATAAGCGAAGTTGCGGAAACGCAACAGGATATACAGGAAGATAACAACCAATGCAGCCAGCACAGCCCATACGGCAGCCGTCGTGATATCGTCGGCGATAGCCGGACCTACCTTCTGGCTCTGCATGATACCTACCTCAGGATTAACCAGCGTAGAGCGGAAGTCCTCGAACGGAATCTCCTTAGCCAAGAATTGCTTCGAACCCGTGTAGATCATCTCTTCGATTTTCTCGTCTACTGCAGCCGATTGATCGTTGATCATGTAGTTGGTCGAGATACGTATCTGGTTCTCATTACCAATCGTGATGACATTGAGCGAATAGGTATCATCGCCCTGCAGGTTCTGACGGAAGATACCGTCCAGCGACGACTTAACAGCCTCTGTCGAAACCGGTTGGTCGAAACGAACGATATAGTTACGTCCACCCGAGAAGTCGATACCCAGATTCAGTTTACCGAAGATATGCGGATCCAGACCCAGGATAGCTACGATGATCAATACGCTCGACAGGATATACGATACCTTGCGCAGACCTACGAAGTTGACCTTTGCATTCTGCAGGAAGTTGCGCATCATCGGGGTGGTGAACTCCAGTTCCTTAGCATCCTCACGGTTAGCATATGCCTCGAGCAACCAGCGGGTGATGAACACAGCCGTGATGAACGAAGTAACGATACCAATCATATACGTTACGGCGAAGCCCTTGATCGGACCGGTACCGAAGATAGCCAGAATGGCACCCGTCAGGAACGAGGTTACGTTCGAGTCCACGATAGCCGAGATAGCACCCTGGAAACCGTCCGTGATAGCCTGACGCATCTTCTTGCCGCTCTTCAGCTCCTCGCGGATACGCTCGTAGATCAGCACGTTAGCATCCACAGCACAACCCATGGTCAGCACGATACCGGCGATACCCGGCAGGGTCAGTACGGCCGAGAACGAAGCCAGCACACCTACCAGCAGGAATACGTTGCACAGCAATGCGAAGTCGGCAATCAGACCCGGAATCACACCATAGTAGAAAATCATGTAGAGCAGAATCAGGCAGAAGCCCAGAACGAAGCTCCACAAACCAGCCTGGATAGCCTCACGACCCAGCGACGGACCCACTACATCCTCCTGGATAATACGTGCCGGAGCCGGCATCTTACCCGACTTGAGGGTGTTGGCAAGGTCCTTTGCCTCTTCTACGGTGAAGTTACCCGTGATCTGGCTGTTACCGCCCGATATCTCATTCTGTACGGTCGGGAAGGAATATACCAGTCCGTCCAGCACGATAGCTACCGACTTACCGATATTCTCCTTCGTGATACGCTGCCATGCCTTAGCGCCGTCAGCGTTCATCGACATCGATACGTTAGCGTAAGCACTGGTCTGCGAGAAGTCAGCACGAGCGTCGGTTACGACGTTACCCTCGAGGCTGGCGCGACCGTTATGACCCTTCAATGCGATCAACTGATAGTAAGCATTCGCATTGTCGATAGCCTTAACCGTCCAGCGGAAGACAACGTCGCTCGGCAGGATCTGACGAGCCTGCGGGCTGGTCAACAGCGCGTTGATCTTAGCCGTATCGGTAAAGTGAGCCATACCCACTACCGGACTCGGGATCACCTGGTTGTTGCTTGCTACGTTAGCCTGCAACTTAGAGAACAGCGGGTGGTTCTTGCGGAACTCCTCGATATCCTCTTTCGTCTGCTTGGTGCTGTCGCCCTTCACCTCAGCTACCAGGCTCTCAACATCCTTGGTTGTCGTGTCGTTCTTTACTTCCTCTGCCTCGGCAACCTCAGCCACTTCCTCGCCATTGGTAGTATCCTTCTCGGCAACGGTCTTCACCAGTTCGCCATCCAGACGCTCCAGATTGGAGAAGATCTCGGTCAGGTTGTAGGTCTCCCAGAATTCCAGGTTAGCCGAACCTTGGAGCAGCTTACGCACACGCTCCGGCTCCTTGATACCCGGAAGTTCGATCAGGATACGACCCGTCTGCGACAGACGCTGGATATTCGGCTGTACCACACCGAAACGGTCGATACGCGTACGCAGCACGTTGAACGAGTTGGTAATAGCAGCGTCTACTTCCTCGCGAAGTACGGCAGCCACTTCCTCGTTGGTAGAGGTGCTACTGATACGATTGTTCATGTCCGGCGTAGAGAAGATACCTGCGAGTTGAATCTGCGGGTCGATCTCCTGGTACGACTCCACGAATAGCGTCACATAATCCTTACCACTGTTCTCCTGTTTCTCGCTAGCCATCTTCAGCGCGCGGTTGAAGTTCTCGCTCTGGTTGTCGTCAGCCAACGCACGGATGATACCCGAAACCTCTACTTCCATGGTTACGTTCATACCACCCTTCAAGTCCAGACCGAGGTTAATCTCTTTCTCGCGGCACTCCTTCAGCGTGTAGCCAAACCACACTTTCTCCTGTGCAATCGAGTCCTGGAGGAACGACAAACGAGTCGAGTCAACCTTACCCGTAGTGGTGTCGGTTGCTTGCTCCAGCATCTTCTTGTCAATCGAACTTGTTCTGAAGGAGAAGGAGAGATAGAAGGCACATGTCAGCACCAACAGAGCGGCCAGACAAAATGCCAATTTCCTTACAATTCCTTGTTTGTTCATAATGATTTTTGTTATTTATTTTTGATTTGATTTTCCTTATCTATTTAGCGCGAAAAAACGCGCACAACGTACGCGTAAGTGCACACGAGCGCAAAATCGGCTGCAAAGGTACGAAAAAATTACGATATACGCAAAATTTTACGTTTTTTTTTCGCTAAAACAGAGAATTTTAGCAGTTTAGCGACGAAAAGAATAGTATTTCTGGCCG
>JAFPLG010000176.1 GCA_017402895.1 Paludibacteraceae bacterium | reverse complement strand
TTGCGCGACCCATCATCGGACCGCCGCCGATAATCTTACCCGTACCTTCGGGTACGCCACCCGCCAACGCAATCACCTCGTCGATCGGTGTACCGAAACGAACCAGGTAGTTGCCCGGATGCGCCAGGTTCTTGCCCGTCACGGTCATCACGCGCGAAACAAGCGGTTTATTCTTCTGTACAGCCTCGTAAACGGCATATACGGTAGCCACGTTGTCGACAACCGCACCCACCTCGATAGGCAGCGCACCGCTCGGCACTTGACGATGGATACATGCGTCGATGAGTTGCTTCTCACCTCCCTGCGGGTACTTGAGCTTGAGCGGCTGAACCGTGATGCCCTCCATATCCTTGGTGAGTTCCATCATATGCTGGATAGCGTCCTTCTTGTTATTCTCGATACCAATGATGGCGCGGTTGACATTGAGCGCACACATCAAGATACGAATACCTACTACGATCTCCTCGCCATGCTCGAGCATCAGCTGGTGGTCGCAGGTCAAGTACGGCTCGCACTCAACACCATTGATGATCAGCACTTCGGCTTTCTTGCCCGGAGGCGGCAGCAGCTTGACATGGGTGGGGAAGCATGCACCTCCCAGACCTACGATGCCGGCAGCCGAGATACGGTCGATAATCTCCTTGGGCTCCAGGTTGCACTCGGTCTTGAGTTCCGGACTGAGGTCAATGGTCTTGGACCACTCGTCACCCTTGACGTCAATCACGATTACTTGCATCGGTGCACCCCATGCGTCGGTAGCTGCGTCAATCTTGCTGACCACACCGCTTACCGGCGAACAAATATTCGCACTGACGAATCCACCGGCCTTGGCCAACAGATTGCCTACTTTCACTTTAGCTCCCACCTCTACAACGGCCTGAGCGGGTGCTCCGATATGCTGAACAAGCGGAATGATAGCTTGCTGCGGCAGTGGGCACTCGGTGATAGGCTGGTGAGCGGAGAACTGCTTGTTGTCTTGTGGATGAACTCCACCTATCTTGAATGTCTTCATAATTTACGATTAGACGATTTACGATTAGACGAATTACGAATTGAACGCACATAGCGCTTGCGGGAAGATAGCTCGCGGCGTCGGCATAGCCTTGATCTTAGCGGCAATAGCCGGGTCGAAGCCCTTCTTGTCGCCATCGGCTGCCGGGGTCGTAGCTTCTGCTCCCTCACCGGCCGGCGTCAAGATTTTCTCCACCTCGTCCATGGTGGGTTCACCACCTACCGGACAACTCAGTCCATTGCGTGTGTCCGCTTTCACGCAAGCCTCGGCAAAAGCACGACAACCTGCGAATCCGCATCCACCGCAATTGGCTCCGGGCAAGACCGCTTGCACCAGGTCGATGCGCGGATCTTCCTCCACTTGGAACGCCTTGGAGATATAGTACAGCAGCACAGAGGCTATTAAGGCTATAACTCCCACGAGTCCAGCGGAAATTAGAACAATTGAAATAGAATTCATTTTGTTTTTGTTAGTTTTATAGTGTTAATAGTTTGCTCAAATCTTGCGCACCGTAAACGAGAACTGACGTTGCAGACGGTTGCGAAACAGGCTTAGTATCAGGTAGTAAACGGCTGTGGCGACAATGGCTAAGCCTCCTGCTGTAGCATCGTTCCAGTCGGTCCAGACCGTCACGCCGGCCACTACGCCGACCAGCACCAAGAAGGGTAGTACGTAGGCCAGCAGCACGGCCCGCCATGCCAGCGTCTCACGAACGGTCACTTCTACGCGATCGCCCGGAACTACCGACTCCAACATCACAGCATCAATCAGCTTGCTCTTGCTCTCCGACGACAGGCACATCTGTCGCGCTTTGCACGCCTGGCAGGCACTCGTCTGCACGATTTCCACCCGCGCATTCGTACCTTTTACATTGAGCACAATCCCCTCGTGATGTATATATTCGGCCATACTTATTCAAAATTAGCGCAAAAGTACGAAAAATAATTTATATCCACAATATAAATTTTACTTTTTTTTCGATTTTTTGCAAAATTGACTTAGCAAAGTGATTTTTTTAAAAAAAATCCATTTTTTTTTGTGGGAATAAGAAAAAATACGTACCTTTGCAGTTAAATTTGAATTATTATGCCCAGACGTACAGTTACAACACGACAAAATACGAGACGCGAGGCCGACCCGATCTACGTAGAGCAGGAGAGTTTCTGGCAGAAGTTCTCGGCGTTTATTCACGACAGCCGCACCCACTATGTGGTGGGTAGTATTATGGTGGCATTGGCTATATTCCTGGCTATTGCTTATTGTAGTTTTTTCTTTACCGGCAGTTCTGATATCTCGATCCTGCAGGATGATAATCCGGTAGCCAGGCGTCGTGACATACAAAACGTATTAGGTTTACCCGGTGCGAGGTCGGCCGAATGGTTGATCAATGGTTCGTTTGGCGTTTCGTCGATAGCCTTGGTGATTCTGCTGATGGTGTTCGGACTGAAACTACTGAATGTCACCAAGACGAGCGGCACAAAATGGTTCTTTCATTGTGCGTTCTGGTTGCTGTGGACCTCGGTGGTGCTGGGGTTTGTGCAGACGATATTCGGGCTGAATTACCGGTCTTTGCAGTTAGGCGGTAGCCATGGAAAGGTGCTCGCCGACTGGATGAGTTCGTATGTCTATACGCTGGGAATGGTGTTGATATTGCTCACGGTATTGATCATTTACTTTATCGTAATCGATCGCCATTTCGTGGAGCATATGGAGCGTTTCGCGTTGTGGGTGAAGGGCTTGTTTGTCCGCGAACCGAAACAGGACGACTTGTTCGGTGAGCCTGTACCGGAACCCGTAGTGGCCGAACCGGCAGAACCCGCTGTATCACCAGTGTTGACGTTTGAGAACGACGGAACGGTGGTAAGTGTGCAGCAAGAACCCGAACCGGAACCCGTTCCCGTACAAGACGACGAGATACAAGTGACCGTAGTGCCGGGAGAGGAAGGCGAGATGCCGATCGTGCAGATCATGCCCGCAGTGGAAGAAGACCCGACCTCGGCCGTGGTGATCGTGGATGAGATACAGACCAAGACCCCGGAGGTGGATCCCAATGCCCCGAAGGTGGACTTCGCCATAGAGAAAGTCAAGAGTGACGAACCGGCAGAGGAGTTGTCGCCGGCTGACCTGCTGGAGAAACTCGGTCCGTACGACCCGCGCAAGGACTTGTCTAAATACAAGTTCCCGGGATTGGACCTGCTGAAGGTATATGACAACGAGTCGGCGCCGGTGATCAACCAACAGGAACAGCAGGACAATGCCAACCGAATTGTGACCACCCTGCGTAACTATGGCATAGAAATTGATAGCATCAAGGCAACGGTGGGTCCAACCGTGACACTCTATGAAATAGTGCCCAAGGCCGGTATACGCGTGGCAAAAATCCAGGCGCTGGAGAATGATATCATGATGAGTCTGAGTGCCACGGGTATACGTATCATCGCCCCAATGCCCGGCAAGGGAACCATCGGTATTGAGGTGCCTAACGAGAAGCCGCAGACCGTATCGATGCACTCTGTATTGGCGTCCAAGCGTTTCCAAGAGGAGAAGAAGATGCGCCTGCCGATAGCCTACGGACGAACGATTACCAACGAGGTGTTTATGTTCGACCTGGCTAAGACGCCCCATCTGCTCGTTGCCGGTGCGACGGGAACAGGTAAGTCGGTGGCTATCAATGCCATCATCACCTCGCTCTTGTATAAGAAACACCCCGCCGAACTGAAGATGGTGCTGGTGGATCCGAAGATGGTGGAGTTTGCGCCGTACAAACCGCTGTTGCGTCACTACCTGGCGGCTATGCCAGACACCGACCCAGACCAGATTGTCATCACCGACTGCGACCGCGTCATCAATACACTCAATTCGCTCGTTATCGAGATGGAGAACCGCTACAAGCTGCTGATGGATGCCGGTGTGCGCAACCTGGAGGACTACAACGAGAAGTTCATCAACCGTCGTCTGAACCCCGATCGCGCAGTGGGAGACGGACTGCACCATCAGTACCTGCCCTATATTGTGATAGTCATTGACGAGTATGGTGATTTTATCATGCAGGCAGGCAAACAGGTTGAGACGCCTATCGCTCGTATCACGCAGAAAGCCCGTGCCGTAGGTATGCATATGATTTTGGCTACCCAGCGTCCGAGTGTGAATATCGTGACGGGTGTGATCAAGGCCAATATACCAACCCGTATTGCCCTGCGTACGCAGTCGGTGATCGACAGCCGTACGGTGCTTGATGCCAAGGGTGCGGAGCAACTCATCGGTCGTGGTGACTCGCTCTATGCCGGCAATGCCTCTATCACGCGTGTGCAATGTGCCTTTGTTGATACACCAGAGGTGGACAAGATTGTGGAGCATATCGAGGCACAGCAACACTACCTGCAGCCATACCAGTTGCCGGAATACGTAGGTGAAGGTGGCGAAGGCGAGGCTCTCGCCCCGGGTAGTGTGGATATGAAACGTCTCGACCCGATGTTTGCGGACGTGGCTCGCTATGTGGTGACTAAGCAAGAGGGTTCGACCAGTCGTCTGCAGCGTGCCTTTGAGATAGGTTACAACCGTGCCGGAAAACTGAGTGACCAACTGGAGGCTGCGGGCATCGTCGGACCGAACAAGGGACCCAAAGGTCGCGACGTACTCATCCAGGACCTAGACCAACTGGATAACCTCTTGCAACAACTGAATGTAAAATAAGATGAACTGCAAATCGAAAATACTGGTGCTGCTTTGTGCCTTGTTCCCCTTGCTGGGTTTCGCGCAGGAGAAGACCACGCTCGACCGTTTCTTGGAGAAGATGGATGTCACCACCTTCCGGGCTAAGTTTACGCTGACTATTGCCGAGACGGCCGCCCACCCGGAGAACCATATAGGACGAATTACTATGCGCGGCAAGGCGTTCTATATCAATCTGTTCGGCACCGAAGCTTCTTACGATGGCAAGAACTTCTATGTCTATTCGGCCGAGACCAAGGAACTGAGTATCTCGGAGCCCACCAAGGACGAATTGCTTGACTCCAATCCGCTGATGTATGCGCGCGAATTAAGGAAGGTGTGCAAGGTGAGCGAGAAGAAGACCAATGCAGGCAATACGATTATAT
>JAFPLG010000175.1 GCA_017402895.1 Paludibacteraceae bacterium | reverse complement strand
GGGTGGCCGTGGAGTGCCCGGAACTGGCACTCGGTATCGGTAGCGTCGTGGATGCTCCGACGGCTGCGCTGTACCTACAACTCGGCGCTAACTTCGTAGTAGGACCGTTGTTCAATAAAGATATCGCGGTTGTCTGCAACCGTCGTTGCGTGACTTACTGTCCGGGATGCCTGACACCGAGCGAGATTGGTGCGGCTCAGGAAGTAGGCTGCGACTTTACGAAGGTCTTTCCGGGCGATGTAGTAGGTCCGAACCTCGTGAAGGGTCTGATGGCTCCGATGCCGTGGTCGAAGATCATGGTTACCGGCGGCGTGGCTCCCGAGAAAGAGAACCTGGAGAAATGGTTCGCTGCAGGTGTTTACTGCGTAGGTATGGGCAGCAAGCTGTTCCCGTCCGACAAGGTAAAAGCCGGCGACTGGGCTTACGTTACAGCAAAATGTCAAGAATGCTTTGACATTATTGCCGCATGCCGGAAATAAATTGAAAGGTGAAAATTGAAAATTGAAAGGAATTATGAGTGACCTTAAGAAAACCGTCATGACCAACTGGCGTTGGGTCATGTGTGCGATGCTTTTCTTCGCCACTACTGTCAACTATATGGACCGTCAGGTGCTGAGTTTGACGTTCAAAGAGTTTATTCAACCCGAGTTCCACTGGACGGACTCTGACTACGGAACTATTACGGGTGTGTTCTCCATCGCGTACGCTATTTTCTGCCTCTTCGCCGGTAAGTTTATCGACTGGATGGGCACGAAGAAGGGATATCTGTGGGCAATCATTATCTGGTCGCTGGGTGCAGTTATGCACGCAGGTTGCGGATGGGTGACCGAGCAGTGGGTAGGTGTAGCTGACAAGGCAGCCTTGCTCAATGCGACGGGCACCATCGTGAGCACGATATCTATGGTGAGTGTATGGCTATTCCTGGCTTGCCGACTGATACTGGGTCTTGGTGAGGCTGGAAACTTCCCGGCAGCCATCAAGGTGACGGCTGAGTATTTCCCAAAGAAAGACCGTGCGTTTGCCACGGCGTTGTTTAATGCAGGTGCATCGGTAGGTGCACTGGCAGCGCCGGCTACTATTCCTCTGTTGGCCAAGAGTCTGGGATGGGAGATGGCGTTTATTATCATTGGTGCGTTGGGCTTTATTTGGGCCGGTATCTGGATTTTTGTCTATGACAAACCTGCTGAATCGAAGCATGTGAACGAGGCAGAGTTGGCATATATCAACTCGGATGAAGATGCTAAGAAGGATACTGCTAAAGAAGAGAAGCAGATGTCGTTTGCCGAGGCTTTCAAGCATCGTCAGACGTGGTCGTTTGCGTTTGGTAAGTTCATGACCGACGGTGTGTGGTGGTTCTTCCTATTCTGGGCTCCTGCTTATTTCCAGGACCAGTTTGGTATCAAGGCCTCCGATCCGCAAGGTATCGCCCTGATCTTCACGCTCTATGCTATCGTGACGGTAGTTTCCTTGTTCGGCGGTTATCTGCCGAAGATCTTCGTTGAGAAAAAAGGTATGGAACCGTACGCAGGACGTATGCGTGCGATGTTGATCTTTGCCTTCTTCCCGATTGTGGCCTTGGCAGCACAGCCGTTAGGCGGTATCTACGGCCCTTGGGCAGTTGCGATTATCATTGGTATCGTAGGAGCAGCACACCAAAGTTGGAGCGCGAATATCTTCTCGACCACTGGTGATATGTTCCCGAAATCGGCAGTAGCTACCATCACCGGCATCGGAGCGATGGCAGGTGGTGTTGGCTCGTTCCTAATCAATAAGGGTAGTGGTATGCTGTTTACCCATGCAGAGAAGATGGGCGACGCCTTCCAATTCTTTGGATTCACCGGTAAGCCTGCAGGCTACATGATTATCTTCTGTATCTGCGCTGTGGCTTATCTGATAGGTTGGAGTGTAATGAAGACTTTGGTGCCGAAGTACGCTCCGGTAGAGGTGAAGTAATATGAAACGCAGTTTCTTTCTGATTGTAGCGGGCCTGGTGTCCGCTACAATTGCATGGGCGGCAGACGGTATCAGTTATGATGGCAACAAACTGACGCTCAATAATGAGTTTACGCGTACCGAGTGCGGAACGATGGGCAAGAAGACCATGAAGGAAACGAGTGGTCTGGCTTGTTCGCGAAGGACACCCGGTTATCTCTGGGCGCATGGTGATGAGAACACCGGAGACAATCGCAAGATTGTAGCGGTTCGGCCGGATGGCACGCTCACGATGACGGTTAAACTCACTACACCGAATACGGATCGCGACGACTGGGAAGACATCTGCACGGGTGTGTATGATAACAAGAACTACCTGTTTGTTGGTGCTATTGGTGATAACGACTTGCAGTTTAACGACCAGTACTATATTTATTATTTCGAAGAGCCGGCTATCAGTTCGGGAACGATAACGGTGACGGTTAATACTATCTGTTATGGTTATCCGGATCAGAAGGCACACAACACGGAGACACTGATGTATGACAACGTAGAGCAGATGTTTTACATTGCCGATAAGGTGGATGGTGTGTGTCATCTGTATAAACTGCCATTCCGTACAGACTATGGCACGGGTGTGCAGCGCTTGACGGAAGTGTGCGCTTTGGGGAACGGCGATAAGTTCAAACTGGCGAACGGTGGAGATATCTCGCCCGACGGTAAGTGCATGGCTATCAAGAGTGAGAAATATGTGCTTTTGTGGGAACGGCAAGGTTCGGAGAGCCTGAGCGCCACCGCACAACGTCTGCCGCAACAGGTGGCGGCTTATGTGAAGGAAGAGCAAGGCGAGTCGCTTGCGTGGTACAATGATTCGATTTTCTATAGCACCAGCGATTCGAAGAACGATACACCGATTTATAAGTATGTGCGAGGGAACAGTTCGACCACTCCGGTGGATACCACCCATACGGATACGATTCCTGCTGAACCACAAAAGACTCCTCCTGCGCTATATGAAGTGATAATGAGTAATTCGTACAGCGCCTATGTGGACGGCACGAATCTGAAGGCGTTCTATCTGGCGGGTGGCGATGCTCCAGCTGTAGATAGTTACAAGGTGAACGAAGGTACTACGTGGGAGCAGAACGGAAACACGATTATGCTGACCGGCACGGATAGTACGACCATTAGTTATACCTTAGTGACAGAGCCTGTTACGCCAGTGGCGTTTACGGCGGACGAGATTGTTTTTGACGGAAGCGAAGGCAGTTGGGTGAAGTGCGCCTACGGATGGGATAGTTCGAAGAAATGGCGTTTCTCCAAGACCGACACGGATTACAGTCGCGAGATAGCCGGCAAGACGCATGTTGAGTTTTTCCTGCCGGCTTGCGATACCGTGGTGCTAAAATCGATGGACGGCAACGAGCGCGATATGCGCGTCTACGCCAATGGGGTAGAGATTGGTAGCAAGACCAAACTGCTCAAGTCGGGTACTACGTTGGTAGTCAATCAGAGTGTGCCGTTTATGCTGAGTGTCGTTTCGGCACAGAGTAGCGGTGACGGAGGTGTTAAGGCGTTGCGCATGGCACGTAAAGGCAATGCGACCGATTTGGGTGGCATTCAGCCGTCAGCCGTCAGCTATCAGAAGATTCTGCGTGACGGACAGATACTGATTGTGCGTGGAGATCAAACCTTTACGATAACAGGTCAATTAGCACGATAGCCGTCATAGCTTCTACGACAGGCACGGCGCGAGTGGCAACACACGCGTCGTGTCTTCCTTTTATGCCTGCTTTGAGAGTAGAGGGAGTAGGCTTGAAGACGCAGCGGAACGTAATGTCTGTGCCGTCCGATATACCGCCGGCGATGCCGCCTGAGATATGATTGATAGCAGAACCGGGTTGCGTTACACCACCAAAGCCGGTGCCGTATTCGAAACCCTTGCAGGCATTGATGCTCA
Source organism: Paludibacteraceae bacterium (assembly GCA_017402895.1). GTDB lineage: Bacteria > Bacteroidota > Bacteroidia > Bacteroidales > Paludibacteraceae > Colicola. Next base: position 1,431 of record JAFPLG010000175.1, on the reverse strand, counting down.
TGACGGCGAATGCTAATTCTGCTTGGAGTTTATTGAAAATTGGTTCGCCTACACCAGTAGGCAACCCCGAGATGGTGCACTCGACGATGCCACCAATCGAGTCACCTTCCTGCTGATACGCGGCAATTGTTTCGTTGAACTTCGTAGGGTCTGTTTCTGCTCCTACTTGCACCAGCCGGGCGTGTATCTCTATTCCTTTTTGTGCCAAATCCTGTTTGGCGATACACCCAGCCACGACGCGTGCGGCGGTCTCGCGAGCTGAAGCGCGTCCGCCGCCTCGCCAGTCACGAATGCCGTATTTGAGTTCGTAGACCTTATCGGCGTGGCCGACGCGGTAAGAATGTTTTAACCACTCGTAATCCTCGGGTCTCGCGTCTTTGTTTCGGATGATAAACGCAATCGGCGTTCCGAGCGTTCTACCATCTATCACACCAGAAAGCCATTCTACTTCATCGGGTTCGTTTTTAGCGCGTGGAGAAGCACCCGTCATACCTTTACCAGCACGACGGTCGAGTTCGGAGCGAATCATCTCCATATCAATATGCAAACCGGCTGGTACACCGTCCAGCACACCGCCTATTGCCGCTCCGTGGGATTCTCCGAAGCTCGTAAACGTCCATTTTTCGCCAAAAACATTCATTTCAGGGTACAAAATTACTAAAAAGTTTGCATTATGCAAAAAAAATTGTAACTTTGCACCGTTTTTAATCGTATAGATAATGAAAAAGAGATTTATTGGTTTGTTTTTTCTTGCGGTATGTACCTTGGCATGCGTAGCACAACAACTTCCCAATTCTAAATTTGAAGATTGGTCACGTACGTATGATAAGAATCCGCAACCTGCCTATTGGAACGGTTCAAATGTTTCGCAAGTGGGTTTGAAGTTCACCTTCCTTTACCCACGACCCGGACGTTCCGGACAATGTATGTATGTGGCTGACCGAGAGGTGGGTGCGATGGGTATTACGGCAGTCGGTCCCGGATATGTAACTTTGGGCCAGCCCTGGCAATATCTCAAGGGATTGAATGTCAAAGGCGCCACAGCCGGTACGGAAGGCGGTATCGCATGGAAATACCGCCCGGACACTATGTCGGTTTGGATCAAGCGTACGGGTGATAACACGCGAAAAGAAGATTTCCATCTTTTGTATTACTCTTGGATAGGTACAGCTAAGGGTAGTAAGTACAAGAACAAAGCCGGTAAATATACCGTGACGGAGCGCGTTAACGAAGAAAGTGACATCCGCTTGGCGACTGATGGCAATGAGTTTGGAACCGATCAGAAAGCGACGCAAATAGCGGAAGGATGGTATCGCGCTCGTGCAAAATACGAAAAATGGACCCAGATTAAGGTGCCGATTTATTACATGAACGACGGTAAACCGACCATGTGTAATGTGATCTTCTCGGCCGGTAACTATCCTGCTTTCC
>JAFPLG010000174.1 GCA_017402895.1 Paludibacteraceae bacterium | reverse complement strand
GCAGGCGAGCAGCTGCGTGTCGTGCTGAACACCGGCGAGGACAGCCAAGCTATCGACCTGCTGCATGAAGAGAAGGAGCAGACCGTTAAGTTTATCAAGAGCGGCAATCTGTTTATCCGATGTGGCAATAATACGTATGATGCAATAGGACGGAGTGTTTATCAATGATAGTTCTTTTGAATGAGTAGTTTTGGAACGAGGCAGCACCGGCGACACGGCGACACCAGTTTTGGATCAAAAACTTGACAAAACGTAAAAAAATGCAATAGGCTCTTGCGTATTTCGAAAAAAAGTTGTATCTTTGCCGCGTATTTCGAAAAAAAGTTGTACATTTGCTGCGGCAAAGGGTAATGCCAAACGTCAAAAGCACAACGTCAGCAACTGACAACGAACCAACAAAAATATACATATGAAAAAATTTATCATTCTTCTTGCCTTGGTGGCATGCGCAGCTAATCTATTGAGCTGGAACGATCCGTGGTATGCTCCTCAAACGAACATATATGGGGACTGGATTTGGCAACCCGATGAGTCATACACCTACAAAGGTCATTTCTTTTTCCGCGAGAAGGAAGCCGATCTGTTGCAAACGATGAAAGAACAATGGGACGGCTTCACGCTCAGAATTCAGACGGAGAATGTGAAGATTAGCGACACCGTGTCCCTTTATTGCCAGGATCCAGCAGACATAGGACACTACTATGTGTACAAATATAAGGTTGTGGGATTAGGGGCTAATCTGTGCAGAGAGCAGGCATGGATGAAAACCGTGACCCTCCCCGGTGCTCTCCGTCGGATGCAAAGAGACGTCTTTGTGGACTGCACGGGTTTGACCAGTGCCGTGTTCCCCGCTTCATGTACATTGGATACCCTGCCTAATGGCACTTTTAGCGGGTGCACGAGTCTGACGTCGGTTACCCTGCCGGTGAACCTCAAGCATATCGGTGGGTATTCGTTGGCTCGTACCGCCTTCACCTCGTTTACTATCCCCGCTACCGTCCGCAGTATCGGTTACGGCGCTTTTGCGGGCTGTCAGGGTTTGACCTCACTAACTATTCCTGCCAACATCGAGTATGTGGAAGGGAAAATCACCTATGGATGCAATAACCTGACCGCCATCCATGTAGCATCTGATAACCCCAATTACTCCTCCATCGACGGTGTGCTCTTCAACAAGGACCAAACCCAAATTCAGGAGTACCCGTATGGCAAGAAAGGCGCGTACACCATGCCGAACACCGTGACGGAGATTTATGAGGAGAATTTCTATGACTACCCCAACCTGACCGCTATCACGACAGGCGACGGGGTGCTCCGAATAGGCAAAAAAGCGTTCTATCAGTGCCGAAATCTGACGAAAGTGACCTTCGGCAGCAGTGTCGAGGTTATCGGGCAATATGCTTTCCAGGGCTGTTCGGCATTGGATACCGTGCTCTTTTCCCCGAGTGTCACCACTATTGACGATGGAGCGTTCACCGAATGCACTGCATTGAATTCGTTGACTTTCCCGGAGAACCTCACCACCATTAAGATGATGGCATTCTCCGCATGCACGGGCTTGACCTCTATCACGCTGGGCAGCAAGGTTACCAAGATCGAATCCGGTGCTTTCTTGGGCTGCTCCAATCTGTCGTCCATCACATGCTATGCCACTACTCCGCCGGATGCGAAAGATGCATTTATATCCTTGTTTGATATGGGTGTGGATAAATCCACCTGCGTGCTCTATGTGCCGATGAGCGCTTTAGAAGCCTACCGGAATGCCACCGAATGGCAGGACTTTACCCATATCGTCGGTTTCAGAGAGCCTGCTTCGGAGGTCATTTCCACCGAGCCGAAGGCGATAGCAGGACTGGCCTATAACGGTTCTGCCCAGACGCTTATCACCGCCGGCGCAGTGAGAGGAGGTGCTTCGGCAGTGTTCCAATACCGGATTGGTACGGAGGGCGAATGGAGCACAGAGCTGCCGAAGGCTGTCAATGCCGGCGCATACAATGTCTATTACTATCTGGACTACGGCCACGAGGGCGATGATGCGGAAGAAAATATCTTTGGCCCGGTGGCATGCACGATAGCGAAAGCCAAGCCCTCGCTCACCGCTGCACCTGCGGCTATAGCGGGACTCAATAATACCGGCGAGACACAAACGCTCATCAATGCAGGTAGTGTAACCAATGGTACACTCTATTATTCGCTCGACCATCAAAATTGGAGCACAACGCTGCCCACTGCAACCGACTCCGGCTATTATCACGTCTATTACCGCATCGAAGGAGAACAGCCTAACTACTACGACCTCAACGGATACATACCCCTTGTAGCCTCCATCGGTATTAACGACGCACCTGCGCCAACAGTCCATGAGGAGTATGACCCGGAGAAAATCGAACCGCTGGATGCGCAGCAAGGCGACAACACCAAGGGATTCTGGATATTCAAAGGCGAGAGCTACAAGTGCCTCTTCGACGGCGATAAAACGACCAAATGGTGCAGCTGGACTGCCGATGTGCCGTTCTATTGCCAGCGGCCGAAAGATGTGGTGACATGGAAAACAGCAGAAGCGGTGAGAATGGTTTCTTATACCCTCACCACAGGCAATGATACCCAAAACCACCCTGAGCGTAACTGGAAGTCCTGGACAATGTATGGCGGTACGTTTGCCAGCGATGACGAAGCCGAAACAGCACTGCTGACGGAGGACGGATGGACCATTATCGACAACCGCATCAACGACGATGTGCTGCAGGCACAAGATACAACCGGTTTCCGGTTTGCAGTCCGTCATCCCGGCACGTATCAGTACTACCGTCTGGTTATTCACGATATCAACGGCGAAGATAATATCCAGCAGATGGCAGAACTGACCATGGGCATCGCAAGACCCATCCTGCCTACCTATATTACACGGCCTTCCGCACGGGCTTATCTGCAGCATACCGGAGATGATCAGCCGCTCATCGAGCCGGGAAACGCAACCAACGGCACTATCCTGTATAGCATGGATGGCAGCCATTGGACCACAGCGCTGCCGCAAGCTGCCGATCCGGGCAACTACTATGTGTATTATAAAGCACAAGCTCTCGATCTCAGTACGGAGTCTGAAACGGATACCCTGATTGCTACTATTTATGACAACCGCGCTATCCCGACGTACGTTCCTTTTGGATATTCCAATATTTCCGTACTGACGTACAGACAGGGTGAGAGAACAGCTATTGATCAAAATGCAGACAAACTGTTTTATGATTTTACCGGCATTCCGGAGTCGCAGAGAAAATGGTGCAGTGTGCCGAACGGCTACGCCACCTATTCCGACCGACCGAAAGATATCGTGGTTTGGAAGACAGTAGAACCCGTTACGATGACTGCCTATAAGCTGCGGGTGTGTGACGACGCGCAGCAATATCCTAACCGCAACTGGTACTCTTGGACCATCTATGGCGGTACGTTCGCTGATGATGCAGAAGCCGCAGCGGCGCTGTTTAATGAAGATGCATGGACGATTATCGACAACCAGATCAAAGATACGGTGCTGCAAGAGATAAATGATGCAATGTATGAGTTCGCTTGCAATAACCCGGATAAGTATCAGTACTACCGTTTGGTCATCCATGACCTCCATGTAACCGACCCTGCCGCCCCGCAAGGTATCCAGCAAATGGCAGAACTGACCATGGGCGTCAAGCCGCACTCTCCCGCCACCGCCATCGATGAGACCAACGTCAATCGTCAATCGTCCAATCGTAAATTTATCTTTGACGGCCAGCTCTACATCATCAGGAATGACAAGGTGTATACCATTACCGGACAATTGTGTTGGTGATTGCTGATTGCTAATTGCTAAAAACAAAAGATATATGAAAAAAAAGGTCGATAGGACCTTTTTTTTTATTAGTTTTTCATGATTCATTGTTTGCGTCGTTTACGGCGCAAAGGTACAAAAAAATCTGACATACACAAGGATTCCACCCTAAAAACACCCAGAGAGTTGATTTTCCACCCTAAGAATCAAAAATCCCACCCTAAAACCACCCCAAAAAGTAACGGGAAAAGTAACGTGTAAAGTAACGGGAAAAGTAACAAGTAAAGTGACGGAAAGAAGGCATTTGAAAATGCAATTCTGCAATGATGCAATAGGACGGAGTGTTTATCAATGATAGTTCTTTTGAATGAGTAGTTTCGTTATTCGCTGCGCAATCTCTTCGGGGTGGTCGATGAGGAGCTGGCCGTGGTTCATGCCTTGGAAGACTTCGATGTGGGCTTGCGGACAGAGGGAAAGCAAGTGTTTCACTTGCGGTTTGGCGACGAAGGCTTCTTTGGTGCCGTACCAGAAATGAATATCTGCGCCATGAATGGACTCTAACCGATTGGTATAGATGGACTTGTATCCATTCAATACGGCTTGCTTGCCGCCAAAAGGATAGATCTTCTTGCACTCATCGAGCAGCACGTCGAAATAGTGCGAACGGAACACTCCTTTCCAGAAGCCCGTCCAATGATAGCACGTCCACACGTTCCATGCCTGATAGTATCGCAGCGGATTGACTAACCATCTTGGTAGAGGCAACAATGGCGCCGCGTCAAGGATGGCATGGTCGATCGTTATCTCAACACCCAATAGGCGAAGAACGCCGCCACGATGAGCGGCATGACTGCCAGTCCGCCTAAGATAGGTGCGCCCACTTCACGGATATCACGCCGGCTGATGCTGAGGTACAGACTCAGCAACAACATCGGATAAAACACCATCTTCATGTGTGCCGCCACACTCTCCGTCACGGGAAAGATATAGCCCAGAAAATGATTGAAGAACGGTACATGATGCACGAAGTGCATACTCGTTCCGAAAATGATTAGCAAGATCGTTGCTATGATTGTTTCTTTGCGTGTCATAGTATAATCACTATATTTTATATTCTCGTCATGTGGTAGCCCATGCGCTTGAGTTGTACAGCTGCGCCAAAG
>JAFPLG010000173.1 GCA_017402895.1 Paludibacteraceae bacterium | reverse complement strand
TTTCAGTTTTTAGTTTTTAGTTTACCAGCCGTTGCTGCTGTAGTTGCTCAGCGAGACGGACGTGCCGCCCGAGGCTGTTGCGGGATAGTAGACCATGCCATTGAGGATAGCCGTTCCGCCTGCCGTCACGCCCGACTTGAGCGTAGGCGTAGAAGAGGTATAGACAACCATCTTCTGACTGCCGCCTCCACCACCGGGGCCGTGTCCACCACCGGAGTTGTTGGACTTAGTCGGTGTCTGGAAGGCTACTACGAGTTCGTCACCATTGTATAGGGCATACCATGCATCGGCTGTCCACGACGTGGTCTGCTTAGCCGTGCCACCCGTGATGCTGGCGCCGCTCTCGAGGTTGCCGACCGCGATAATCGTTCCGCCGGAGATATAGAGTTTCTTGCCTCCTTCGGTGTTGGCATCGATAGCCATTTCGGGCGAGGTAGAACCGATAGCATAGACGAGACCGCCCTTGATATAAAGGTTGCCATTGGCATCAATACCATCGTTGTTGGTGGCATAAGCCATGACGCAGCCGCCGCTGATTGTCATGTCGCCACCTGAGTTGATGGCATCGTCGGCCGACTTGGCATAGACGTTTCCGCCCGTGATGGTGATGGTGCCTTTGGCCTCGATAGCCTCGGGACTACTGTTGTCGGAACTGGACCCACCGCCCCACGGTCCTCCGCCACCACCGGAAGATGAAGTGCCGTTGCAAACGACCTGGATGTCACCACCGCTGATGAGGATCGAGCCTGCGCTGACCACCTTGTTGTTCTCTTTCTTGCCGGCCTTGATGCACTTGTACTCGCTGGAGATACGAATGGTGCCTCCAGAGATGGTGATGTTGCCAAAGGCTGTCATTCCCTTGTCGCCGGCCTTGGTGACGGTCAGTTGACCGCCGCTCATGATGATATTGGCCGTGTCGGACTGTACACCGTCGGCCGTGGCGCTGATTGTCAAGTTGCCTCCAGCAATGGTAATCGTAGAGTCGCACTGGACGCCGTCGCTACCTGCAGTGATCTGGAACGTGCCACCCTCGAAATAGAGGGCATCGTTGGCATGAATACCATCGCTGGCAGCCTTGAGGGTGAGCGTGCCGGTACTCTCGGTGAACTGGATATAGTCATCGGAAGCGATGGCATGCTTGTAGTTACCATTGACAGCGAGGCTGCCGTTGCCGGAGAAGATCATCTGTCCCTCGCTGAAGAACGCCGCCTTGCGGTCTTCGGCAGAGGTGGCATAGGTGCTACCGTCGGTCAGGGTATTGGTTCCCTGGAGCAGCACGAAGCAACTCTTCTTGCACTGGTTATTGATAGCCGGGCCGTCGGAGCAGGTGAGCGACAGGTTGCTAAGGATGAGCTGATGGCGATTGGTGCCATAGATGGTCAACTGTCCCTGGCCCGTTCCGGAGAGCAGATAGGTGATATCCTTGACGGCAGAATTGACCGTGACATATCCCGCAGAGATGGTGACGGTGACACTGTCGTGTGTGCCGACAACAGCGGCACTCTGGCCAGACCACGTGATACGGATGGTATCGGTCGTGGTGATGGTAGTGTCGGTTGGTGTGACGACAGTGGTGTCATTGGGTGTCGTATTGTTTCCCTGTTCCGGTTCGTTCTGGTTATGGCAAGCAGCCATACTAAGAACGAGAATCAGAAGTGGTAACAAATAAATAGTACGTTTCATATAGTTTACACATTTACGTAAAAAGTGGCGCAAAGTTATAAAAAATAATTGAACTACCAAAAATTATTTGCTTTTTGTCGGTTTTTTCTTAAGAATCGTAAATTTCGGAAGGGAAGAATTGGCAAAAAGGGAAGAAAATTGAATTTTTGGGGGCCCCATAGTAAAGGCGTTCTCGTCACTCTCTAAAATCAAACGAAGAGACTATCAAAAGATAATCTCTCCGTTTTGTCGAGAAGAGGCGACTCGAACGCCCGACCCCCACGTCCCGAACGTGGTGCGCTACCAACTGCGCTACTTCTCGCTCGCGTTCGGCACTCTCGGACGCGGACCAAATCACAGATTTGTTAATGTCCTCGAGGCCTCCGCTCTTCAATCGAAATATCGTTACACTAGCATTTCGATTGAGTGCTTTTTTATCTCTTCCGACGAAAAAGCGGGTGCAAAAGTACTGCTTTTTTTTGATATACGCAAGAAAAAGTGAATTATTTTGCACTTTTTTTGCGAAAACTGCGGTTTGTTCGCGTTTGAGTGGGATTTTCCGCCTCTTTTGCGATAATATCCCGCACGGCTTGTTCGGTCAGTTGTTCGGCCTTAGTGCTACGCGGCAGACGATAGTTAGCCTGCGGCGTTTTGATATACGGTCCATAGCGACCGTTGAGCACCTGGATGTCGCCCCAGACATGAATCGGCTCTTGCGCCTCGGTTTTCTGGCGCAGCAGGGCAAGGGCCTCTTCCTCGGTGATCTGGAGTGGATCGGTCTGCTTGGGGATGCTGACGTATGCGCGTCCATGTTTGAGATACGGGCCGTACTTGCCTTCGCCCACGATGACGGGTTCGCCATCGAGTTCGCAGAGCGTATAGGGCAGAGCCGTCTTGAACAGTTCGAGGGCTTCTTTGAGTGTGATCGTACGTATCGACTGGCCCTTTTTAAGGCTGGCGAAGCGTGGTTTTTGATTCTCGCTATCACCCAACTGAACACAAGGTCCCATCTTGCTGATTTTAGCCAGTACGGGCAGGCCCGACTCGGGGTCGATACCCAGTTCGCGTCCCGGCATCTTTCCGGGTGGCACTTTCTCGACCAGCGGATGGAAGGTGTGGTAGAACGTGTCGACGGTCTGTACCCACTCGGCGTTGCCTTCAGCGATATCATCGAAGTTCTCCTCTTCCTTGGCCGTGAAATCGTAGCGAAGTATCTCGGGGAAATTAGCCACGAGGAAGTCGTTGGTGATATAGCCCAGATCGGTCGGCATGAGTTTTTGGCTGTCGGCGCCAGCCATCTCCTGGCGCATACGTTCGGTGATCTTATCATCACGAAGCGTATAGACGCGGTATTCACGTTTGTGTCCCGGTACGGAGCCGCGCGTGATATATTTCTGGGTGATGGTCTCTATGATAGTGGCATAGGTGGAAGGACGACCGATGCCGAGTTCTTCCATCTTCTTAACGAGCGAAGCCTCGGTGTAGCGATACGGCGGTTTGGCATAGGTCTGGGTGGCCTGCATCTCAATCTGGCGAAGCGACTCGCGCAGCGCCATATGCGGGAGAACGTGCTTATCCTCCTCCTGTTCGTCGGTAGACTGGACATAGGCGCGCATAAAACCGTCGAACTGCACTACTTCGCCCTGTGCGACAAAGCGGTAGTCGGAATTGGAAACGGACACTTCCATACGCGTCTGTTCGATCTCGGCATCTGCCATCTGGCAAGCCAAGGTACGTTTCCATATAAGTTCGTAGAGACGTTGTTCGTCGGGCGTTTGTCCGGCACGATGCACGTTCATATAGGTAGGACGTATAGCTTCGTGCGCCTCCTGTGCCCCTTTGGACGAGGTCTGGTAGTGGCGCGGACGAGCATAGCGGTCGCCATATTCGGATACGATTTCCTGCTTAGCCGTAGCAATAGCCAGTTGGCTTAGGTTGACCGAGTCGGTACGCATATAGGTGATACTACCGCTCTCGTAGAGCGACTGCGCCAGACGCATGGTCTTGCTGACCGGGAAGCGCAGTTTGCGAGCAGCTTCCTGCTGGAGCGAGGAGGTAGTGAACGGCGGAGCTGGCACGCGCTGAACGGGCTTGCGCTGGACGTCTTCGATGCGGAAGGTAGCCCTGCGGCACTGCTCGAGGAAAGCCATGGCATCTTTCTTGTGCGCAAAGGTATGGTTGAGCGTAGTATGCAGTACGCTGGCATCGCCGGGATTACGTCCTGTAAAATTAGCCGTAATGCGATAGTGCGAGCTGGTAGCGAAGGCATCTATCTCGCGTTCGCGCTCCACGATAAGGCGAACGGCCACCGACTGGACGCGACCTGCAGAGAGACCCGTAGTCACTTTTTTCCACAGCACGGGAGAGAGTTCAAAACCCACGATACGGTCGAGCACGCGGCGTGCCTGCTGTGCATTCACCAGGTTGTAGTCGATATCACGCGGATGGAGAATAGCCTCCTGAATTGCTGTCTTGGTTATCTCGTGGAAAACGATACGTTTGGTCTTTTTGGGGTCGAGATGGAGCACTTCTTTCAGGTGCCACGCAATCGCTTCTCCCTCGCGGTCCTCATCGGAAGCGAGCCATACCGTCTCGGCCTTAGCCGCCTCTTTGCGCAGTTCCTCGAGCAGGTGTTCCTTTTTGGGGTCGATGACGTAATTGGGTGTATATCCGTGTTCGAAGTCGATACCCATTGAGTTTTTTCCCTGAGCTTCTATATCGCGTATATGTCCCTGTGAGGAGAGGACGTGGTACTCTTTCCCTAAAAATTTCTCTATCGTTTTTGCCTTGGCAGGCGACTCCACTATCACCAAATTTTTGCTCATATCTATATATTATATAAGGTGTCGTTTCCCGATTCGGGGTGCAAAAGTACGACATTTTTTTTAATTACACAAATTTATTTTTTTATTTGCATATATCAAAGATAATGATTATCTTTGCACCGTGAAATATTTTTTTTGATCATTATGTCAGAGATTTTACTAGTTGCACTACTCGTGATTGTAGGTGTAGTTTTATTGGTTTTAGAGATGTTTTTGATTCCCGGTTTTGGTATCGCAGGCGTCTCAGGTTTCGCATGTCTGGTTGGAGCCGTTGTGGCTGCTTACTTGAAGATCAGCGCCTTAGCAGGTCATATCACCCTGGCGGCAGGCGTTATTCTATCCGGACTGGCCATCTGGGGATTTCTGCGTAGCCGTGCGCTGGACAAGATGGCGCTGGATACGAAAATCGACAGCAAAGTAGAACTCGCTAAGCCGGGCAAGAAGATAGAGCGTCTGGAGGAAGAAGCTCAGAAAATCGATGCCAAAGAGCAAAAAGCGACAAAAAAAGCAGCAAAACGATAATTTTTCATAACCCAAATAGTAACCTTTTTATTCCTGATTTAACATGTTAGACATTTTCAGTATTATCCTGTTTGGCATCATTGCCTTACTGGTGATTATTTTCTTCTACTACGTTCCGTTTATGCTCTGGATCAACGCAGAGGTATCGGGTGTACGTATTTCGTTGATTCAGTTGTTTCTAATGCGCATCCGTAAGGTGCCGCCCGCAAAGATTGTGAACTGTCTGATCGAGGCACACAAGGCCGGTCTGACCGACGTGACGCGTGACGGACTGGAGGCACACTATCTGGCCGGTGGTCATATTGAGCGTGTTGTACATGCGCTGGTTAGTGCAGCGAAGGCCAATATGCAATTGCCCTTCCAGATGGCTACGGCTATCGACCTGGCCGGACGTGATGTGTTTGAGGCTGTACAGATGTCGGTGAACCCGAAAGTGATAGATACCCCGCCAGTAACGGCTGTTGCAAAGGATGGTATCCAGCTGATTGCCAAGGCTCGTGTGACCGTTCGCGCCAATATCCGCCAGTTGGTGGGTGGTGCCGGAGAGGATACGGTGCTGGCTCGTGTAGGTGAGGGTATCGTTAGCTCGATTGGTTCGGCCGAGAGTCACAAGCAAGTGCTGGAGAACCCGGACAGCATCTCGAAACTGGTGCTCTCGAAGGGTCTGGACGACGGCACGGCCTTTGAGATTCTTTCAATTGATATCGCAGACATCGACGTAGGTAAGAATATCGGTGCTCAACTGCAGATGGATCTGGCTGAGGCAGACAAGAATATCGCACAAGCTAAGGCAGAGGAGC
>JAFPLG010000172.1 GCA_017402895.1 Paludibacteraceae bacterium | reverse complement strand
TGCGTTGGCTGGCCGACAGTCCGTTCTTGCCAGTACCAATGGTCTGCTTGGCCGAGAAAGAGTAGGTGCCGCCCAGCAGATAGAGCGTGTCCCCTCCCTGCGTGGCACTAAGTGCAGCCGCCCATGTCGTAGGCGAACCGTACGAACTACCGTCACCGTTGCCGTTTGGCGACGCATAGCGTGTGGCAGCAGTTAATGGCGAAAGGCTAACGGCTAAAGGCGAGAGGAGCCATGCGGCTACTAATAGTATTCTTTTTATCTGCATAGGAAATGGAGTTTGAGACGTATGAGGGTGTATAGGATTATGAGTCTGTCGTTGGTCGTTAGTCGTTTGTCGTTTGTGGACAGGCGCTTCTTGAGTTCGTGGAAGAGACGTTTTTCGGCTTCGGGGTGACGACGCGACGTGGTGCTCGTGGGATTGAGCGTATAGTGGTAACCGCAATAGGGTATTCGTCGGCATCGCAAACCACGCATCCATAGGTCGACCGACCACACGACATCTTCGTATATCATTCCTTCTACAAATTGCATGCCACGGATGGCTTCGCGTCGATAGAGACGCATGCAGGGGGAGGTGAATTGGTGATTGGTGATTGGTGATTGGCTCTTAGATACACGGGTATAGCCACTCTGTACATAATCCACGCCGTCTATAACCCGTAAGTGCTGTTCGCACCAATCGGGTGCTATAGTATCGTCCGCATCAACAAAGGCGATATATTCTCCCTCGGCATGGCTCAATCCCAGGTTGCGTGCGACGGACTGACCGGCGTGCGGTTGGGTGAGCAGCAGGATACGCGGTTCGCGTGCTGCCCATTCTTGCGCTATCTGCAGACTGCCATCCGTACTACCGTCATCCACGAGAATGATCTGCAGGTCCTGCTCCGTCTGGCGAAGTAGGCTCTGGATGCACAGCTCGAGGTATTCGGCAGCATTGTATATGGGAACGATAAAGGAGAGCATTCAGCTTTCAGTTTTTACCTTTCATTTTTCTTATCTCGCTCTGCTCGAACGATTATTGCTTTGCAATTTTCACCTTTCACTTTTCACTTTTCATTTCAAGATAATCCAGAGGGCGATGATGTGGCTGAGGGCACCCAGGGTGATGAATACATGCCATATGGCGTGGTAGAAGGCGTGCTCTTCGTCATGGTTGAAGAAGTAGGAACCTACGGTATAAAACACGCCTTCGGCGATGATCCACCAGAACGCAGCATGTGGCATGCCGGTCCACATGGGCCAGATAACCACCAGTGCCGTCCAACCCATAGCCAGGTAGAGTGCGAGCGAGAGTCGCGGATGGCGTCCCAGTGCGATAGTCTTGCCGACGATGCCGGCAATGACGCATGCCCAGAGAAAACCAAACACACTCCATCCAACCCATCCGCCGAGAACCGAGAGGCATATCGGCGAATAACTGCCGGCTATCATGACGTAGATAGATATATGGTCGAAGACGCGCAAGCGAGCCTTGTGGACAGGATCAGTCACGGCATGGTAGATCGTAGAGGAAGTGAACATTAGAAGCATCCCCATGATAAACAGGGATGTTCCTAATGATTGAAGATTTATGATTGATGATTGATGATTGAGAGACAGCCTCAGTAGTGGCCATGCAATCAGCAAGGTCAAGACAGCGGGCACGAGGTGTGTCCAGGTATTGGCAGTCTCTTCTCGGCTCATCAGAAGTTGTACTTGGTCATGAGTTGTACACGATGGTTGCTCACCCAGTGGAGTCCGTTTTTCGATAGACCATGGTCATCAAGCACGCCGTCACCATACTGCACGGAGGTGAGCTCGTACTCCAGTCCGAGTTGGAACTTACCTACGGTATAGAGCAGGGTGGGCGATAGGCGATACATCTGGTTCATTGCCGAAGAACGAGGAGTGAAGAGCTCCGCGTTGGTATACTTGCCGTCGCCATTGAGGTCCATCAATGCCTCTTTGGTTCCGAAGTTCTTCACATAGCCGGCAAAGAGGATGCCCTGGAGCTTCTGCGGGTGCTTCTCTTCCTGGGCACCTACCTTACCACCATAGACGAGGCTCACCCACGACGTGCTATGACGGATAGGCGTGTATTCGTACGAACCGTCTGCATTCTTAGCCTTGACGCCATAACCGCCGTACATATTCATGTGCTCGCCCGACTCGGCAAAGATGGTCTTGGCCTTGAGCGAGAAATCCCCTTTCTTATACTGGAGGTAGAGGAAGGGCGATGCGGTGGTGATACGGTCGTTGACATGGACGGTCACATCCTTGCCCAGCGTGGCATCGGCTACCGTACCTTGATGACGCGGTTTGATACTCAGCACGTCGGCACCGGCACGCATGAGGAAACCGTTGGTATGGACACTCAGACCGAGATAGGCCTCCGGTGTCTTGCCATAGAGCATATACTCAGCGGATTGGAGGTTGCCCGGACCGATAGAGAGGTACTGCATCTGCCATAGGCCGGCAGCCGTCAGCGTAACGTATTTGCCAAGGCGTGCATCCATCTTTACTTGCGGAGAGCGGTTGAACGGACCGAAGGGTGCACCGCTGTTGAGCGCGATAGCATCGCACAGGTCGGCTGCCATCGGGTGCCATGTCTGACCAATGGTCAGATCTACGCGAGCATAATCCTTGCCCCCCAGCATCTTCAGGCTGTCCCAGCCGAGCGTGAGATAGGCCTGACGCAGACGGAACTGGGCTACACCACTCACGGCGTGCGTCTCTTTGATCTTGCTGTCGACGGACGAGGTTTTGGTGCTCAGACCGGCATAGAAGTCGGCTTCGATCTTACCGCCAAACTCCGTGCCGCGCCATTTATAATCGACGATATTGAGTCCCAGACGCGTGGTGAGCGAGAGGAAACGGAAGGTGGACTCGGCATTCAGGTCATCACCGTAGTCGTTCAGCTTTTGATCTTTCGGTTGATAGTTGTACAGATCGGCTGTACCCGACCAACTCTCACGGCTGTCGTACGTGAAATAGTTACGGATGAATCCGTAAGGCTTGAAGTGCTGCTTGAGATGGCTCTTCACTGCTTCTTTCTTCTCTTGCTTGGCTACCTTGACGGAATCCTGTGCGTAGGCAGGAATAAGGATCAAGGAGCAGAGAGCAAGGATAACAATGTTTCTTTTCATATATTATAAGAATAATAAAATCATTAATTGTCCTGTCAGAACACGCAGGAACATCGTCAGCGGGTAGACGGTGGAATACGCTACGGCTGCACGATCGTTGAGGGAGGACTGACCGGTGGCATAGGCCAGTGCAGGCGGATCTGTCGTAGAACCGGCCATCAAACCCATGAGCGTGAAATAATCCAGTTTCATCCATAGGCGACCGATACTTCCGATTAGCAGCAAGGGCAGCAGTGTGATGAGTACGCCGTAGCCTATCCAAACATATCCGCCATCTACGAGGGTAGGGATAAAGCTCTGTCCTGCTCCGAAACCTACGGCAGCGAGGAAGAGCGCTATACCTATCTCACGAATCATGAGATTGGCGGAAGAGGTGGTATAGGTCACCAGATGATATTTCGGTCCGAAAGCACCGATGAGAATAGCTACGATAAGCGAGCCGCCTGCAATACCCAATTTAAACGGTTGTCCGAGTCCGGGTAACATGATAGGCAGCGAACCCAATGCTACACCCAGTAAGATGCCAAAGAAGAGCGATGCGAGGTTTGGTGCATCCAGTTTCTTGGAGGAGTTGCCGAAAGCATTGGCTATGCGCTCCATCGCCTCGGCTTCGCCGACGGCCGTCAGGCGATCACCTAACTGCAAACGCAAATCGGGAGTGGCCAACAGTTCAATACCGGCACGGCGAACACGCGAGATAGTGATGTTGAACGCCTCGCGTATTTTTAGATCGGCGATGCGTTTGCCATTGTATTTGGATTTGGTGATGATGATATGTCGGCTGACCAGATGCACGTTTTTCTCTTCGGCTTCCCATTTGACATCGGTCTTGGGGCCCAGAAGAAGGACGGTCTTCTCATTCTTTCGGTCACCCACAAAACGCACTTTGTCATCAACATGCAGCACCGTATCGGCATCGGGCATATATTCGTTACCGCTCTTGTCAATGATGCGCGTTACGACCAAGTCCACATGTGTGAGCAATTTCAAATCACGTACGCGGATGCCGTCCACCTGGGGATTCATCAGCGTGATATCCAGATGCTCAATCTGCTGTTGTTCGCCTTTCTCGGCTTTCACCTGCTCTTCCTCTTTCTCCAGTTTGATGCGGAAGATCCAACGTACGAGCAAGAGCGAGAAGATGATTCCCACGACACCGAGCGGGTAAGCGATGGCGTAACCGCTGGCGATGTCTGGATTAGCGGCGCCTGTCAGGTCCTGGTAGGTCTGTTGTGCGGCACCCAGACCGGGCGTATTGGTCACCGCACCGAACAGTACACCCGTCATCGTGGCGATATCTTCGCCGCTGATCACATGAATCAAATAGGCTGTCACACAGCCTAACAGCACGATGCTCGCTGCCAGCATGTTCAGACGAATGCCGCCTTTGCCAAACGACGAGAAGAAACTCGGACCAACCTGCAAGCCTATAGAATAGACAAAGAGTATTAGGCCGAAGTCCTTGGCAAACGACTCGACCTGCGGATGCAGCGTCATACCGAAATGACTGCATGCAATCGCGCAGAAGAGAATCCATGTGATGCCTAAGGTAATTCCTCGGAACTTGAGTTTAGCTCCAAGGAATATACCTATAGCGATGACAAAGGCCAGCACGCAAATCGAGTGTGCTACACCTGTCCCAAAGAATAAACTATGCAACCAATCCATTTAGAACGGGAATAGCATGATGACTGCATAAGCCAGTGCAATACCTACGAGGCCGACGATCAGTCCTACTTTGGTCATATCTTTTGTTTCAATCAAACCGGTCGAACAAGCGATAGCATTCGGCGGGGTAGAGATCGGCAGCAACATAGCGAACGAAGTGCTGGCAGCAACGCAGACAAGCAGCGTGGTCACGCCTCCGAAAGCACCGAGTTGCTCACTCATGGCGGTTCCTACTACAGCCAGGATCGGCACGAGCAAGTTCGCAGCTGACGAGTTGGCGATGAAGTTACTGAGCAACCATCCCAGCAGACCGGCTGCGATGAGTACAACGATGGCCGACCAGCTACCGAACGGAATAGCCTCGACGAGTGCTGCTGCCAGTCCGGTCTTGTTCAGAGCCGTACCGATAGCAAAACCACCGGCTACCATCCAAAGTACGTGCCAGTCGATCTTCGCGAAATCATCGCGTTTGAAGATACCTACAAGGGCGAAAACTGCAAACGGAATCAGGGCTACGACATTCGAGTTGAGGTGAGTGAGCTCACCCGTCATCCAGAGGAGGATCGTAGCGATAAACGTAACGGTTACTACCCAGAACTCCCAACCGATGGTATGATGCTCGTCCGGTTGGATAACAATCTTCACGTCCTTGGCCTTGAAGGGGAAGAGGAACTGGAGCAACCACCAAGCGAACAGAATCATGATAATCACTACCGGCACAAAACGAATCATCCATGCGCCGAAACCGATGTTTACCGGATCTTCCATAGATGCCAACTGACCGATAGCGATAGCATTAGGAGGCGTACCGATAGGCGTGCCCAGTCCACCGATATTAGCAGCAATAGGAATAGCCATCGCAAGACTAACACGTCCACCACCGTCGGCAGGCAACGTACGAAGCACAGGAGCCAAGAAGGCCAGCATCATAGCGGCTGTGGCGGTATTGGACATGAACATAGACATGACGCTAATGAGCGTGAGGAAGCCCAGCAATACCCATTTTGGATTGGTGCCGAAGGGCTTCAACATGACACGTGCCAGGACGACGTCCAGACCCACTTTGCTGGCTGCGATAGCCAGCACGAAACCACCCAAGAAAAGCATGATGATCGGGTCGGCAAACGAAGCCATGATGGCCTTGAAATCAACCACGGAACCCTGGAGATAGGTGACTACTTTCTCGCCCGTCTCCGGATCGATAGAGGTCTCTGCGGTGACGAATCCCTTGTTGGACACGGCCAGCAAGAGGAGCACAATCGTCGTGACAGAGGTGGCCCAAGCAGGAATGATCTCGAACATCCACATGAGGGCTGCATAAGCAAAGATAGCAATCGTGCGCTGCTGAACAATTGTCAGCCCCTCAATACCGAACCATTCGGTCGGCATAAACCACAAGAAGAGCACCACCAGCGCTGTGAGCGGTGCAAGAATATGCAATTTTACATTAAGATTATTCATAATCTTTCAATTTTCATCTTTCAATTTTCAATTTTCTTTCACCAAAATCCACTCGCCTTTTTCGATGCGGTAGTCATTGGGATTAGCCAGGTGGTGGATGCGACGCTCGTAGCGTTCGCCGCCTTCGTAAACGGTGGTCACAAACTTGTGGATGATGTCGAGCGCCTTGTCCGGAGCTACATAGCCTGCAGGCAGACAGAGAACGTTAGCGTCGAAGAAACGGCGTGCGTTCTCCGCCATACGGGGTTCCCAACAGATCGTAGCGCGTACATGCGGATGGGTGTTGGTGGCCATGCACATACCGTTGCCGGTGAAGCAGAAGCCGATACCGAGGTCACACTCGCCTTTCTCCACGGCCGTAGCCATAGGGTGGGCGAAGTCAGGGAAGTCGCAGTTGTCCATTGAGTGGCAACCGAAATCAACCACCTTGGCACCTTCGCGCTCGAGGTAAAGTTGGATCATGGATTTCAGTCCGAAACCAGCGTGGTCGCTTGCCAGCGCGATAGTTAATTCATTAATAGGTCTCATAAATATAGTATTTTGTGTTAATTGTGATTGAGCACAATTGCAGCCGATACCAAAGTATCGGCTCCCAAATCAGCCACAAAATTACTACAAATATCTGATATGGGCAAATAAAAATGGTGAAAAAATGCGCGATTGCTATCGGAGGTTACAATTTGTAATTGTAAAAAAGAAATAGGAGCACTCCGAAGAGCACTCCTATTCCTATTTAAATCCTTTGGATTATCCTCCAAAATTATCGAACCGAATGTCTTGATCATCCACACCCAGCGAGTGGAGTAGATCTAGCACAGTCTTGGCCATCATAGGAGGACCGCAGAGATAGTACTCGATATCTTCTGGTGATTCGTGTTGTTTCAGATACGTATCTCCCATTACCGGAGCGATAAAGCCCGGGGTGTATTTTACACCCAGTTGGTCTGCCTTCGGGTCCGGACGGTCCAACGCGAGGTGAAAATGGAAGTTGGGGAACTCCTTCTCCAACGCGAGGAAATCCTCGAGGAAGAAGACCTCGTCGATAGCACGTGCGCCGTA
>JAFPLG010000021.1 GCA_017402895.1 Paludibacteraceae bacterium | reverse complement strand
GGTATTTGCGTCTGCGTACAGGTCGTGTACTCCGTCTCGGTTTCGACTGCAAGAAATGCGAGATGACTATCGATGAATAACACAAAACCACCACCAAAATGAGCCATCCAACACTGCTTTTCATACTATCTTTGGTGCTCCACGTAGCACCCGGGCAAAAAATCGGT
Source organism: Paludibacteraceae bacterium (assembly GCA_017402895.1). Lineage (GTDB taxonomy): Bacteria > Bacteroidota > Bacteroidia > Bacteroidales > Paludibacteraceae > Colicola. The sequence continues at coordinate 3,914 of JAFPLG010000021.1, read as the reverse complement.
GATGCCTTACAGCAGGCCCGCGAAGCCTATGATAAGAATGGGGAAATTACCACCATTCGCATCGAGCCGGGTACCTACCAAGAGGAACTGACGATAGACGTGCCCGGATTGCGACTGGTGAATGCCTCTAAGTGCCCCTCTATCCAGCTAAAAAACCATGGTGTGGATGCAGACAAAGAAGCTGTGCGTATCACTTGGTACTATGGTCATGGCTACCAGTACCGCTCGATGGGCGACAAACCCAATTATGGAGGAAAACGAACCCGGCTATGGAATGCATCGGTGCTGGTGACGGCACCGGACTTCTATGCCGAGAATATTATCTTTGAGAATTCGTTCAACCTATACGTCTCGGAAAAGGAAGCACAGGACGAGTTGGTGGATATCAGTCAGTCGGATCTGGAGTGGACCGAGAAAGAGCGTCCCAAGAAAGTTATGCCGGAGCGACCAAAAGAGGTAGGCAGCACCGAAGTGCAGAAGAAAGCCTACCGCGAACGAGCCGCAGCCATATCTTTTTCTGAGACGGCCAAGCGAGCGCATCTAAAGAACTGTCGAGCCGTAGGACGTCAGGATGTAGTGTATGGCGACCAAGGCGCAAGTATCCATTGGGAAGGCGGCATCATTGCCGGCAGCGTGGACTTTATCTTCGGCGCGATGACCTTGTGTGTAGACAAAGCTACACTGGTGGCGAATGTCACCAACGAAAAAAACGACAATTGCTATATCGCCGCCGGACGAAGCGGAACCCCAGAGAAGCCTTCACGCGGTATGCTGTTCTACAAATGTCATATCCGCTATGCGACAGATGACGAACTGGCACGCGGTCCTATTGTTATCGACCGTGTGCCAAACCGACCGTATCTGGCACGTCCTTGGCGATGGTGGGGCGAGACGGTATGGGCTTACACCACATGGGATTTCAATATGCTCAATCTCAAGGCATGGAGCACCGGACTCACAAAAGGCGAACCCTGCCCCAATAGTTACGAATATCGTTCAGAGGACGGATCGCGGGGACGACCTGAGTGGGTAAAAGTATTGGATAAGCCCCGCCTACCCGATGGCACCAAATTAACCCCAAAAGCATGGCTGAAAGAGAAATGAAAACACGTTATACATACGTATTTGTACTGCTTCTGTGTTCGCTCATGGCGAAGGCAGGTATTGTCAACTACACGGTTGACGACACGTCCATTTTTCCTAATCCCGAACGAGGATTTACGGAAGAACTGGGTGGTGAGACCAAATTGTCGGACTCAAAGAACCACGTGATCAAACCGGAAGAGGACTGGTTCTTCGACACAGAGGATCCCGAGAATGCGGACCGCAAGACGCAGACACTGGTGGTCACAATGTACTATCTATACAATTACATGTCCAAGGACCTGTCCGCCAAACTATTGCAGGGTTTTGACGAGGACATGCAGGTTTTGCGCAACCACGGATTTAAGTGCGTGCTACGTTTTGCCTACGACTGGAACAGCAAGAAAGATGCGGACTTGGACCATGTGAAGCGGCATATCGCGCAACTCAAGCCTTATCTGGAGAAGAACAAAGACGTCATCTATGTGATTGAGGCCGGTTTTGTCGGCCAGTGGGGCGAATGGTACTACAGCCAGCATTTCGGTAACGAGACGCAAGAACTGACTGCTGACCGGCGTCAAGTGTTGGAGGCTATGTTGGATGCCTGTCCTGAGGGTCGTTTCTTGCTGGTAAGGTACCCACTGATTAAGTTGAGTTACATGGGTGACGAGAATCCGCTGACGGCCAGTCAGGCATATGACGGTTCGGCTCGCGCCAAGATCGGTCATCACAACGATGCGTTTCTGAATGCCTGGGGCAACGACGGCACGTACGGACGAAACGGAAATGGTCCGGACGATGACCCGGTTTTGCGGCAGTATATAGCCGACGAGACGCTCTACGCGCCGAACGGTGGCGAGACCAACGTAGAGGACAACGAAGACACACCGGGTTTGCCGCAGCAAGTATATGCCAAGGCAGAAGAGGAGATGGCGAAATACCACTGGTCGTTCTGCGGTTCGACCTACTCAGAGGAAGTGACGGACCGCTGGCGCAGCAGTGGCATCTTCGACAACCTGAATCGGAAGATGGGTTATCGCTATCAACTTCTGCAAGCCAACCTGCCGGAAGAAGCCGCAGCCGGCGGGCAGGCACGATTCCAGATCCAACTGCGCAACGTAGGCTATGCACCGCTTTATAACGAGCGGAAGGCGTATATAGTACTGAGCAATCAGCAGTCAGTTTTCAGTATTCAGCTAGCCACGGATCCTCGCCGCTGGTTGCCAAACGGAGCAGAGACACAGATAGACGAAATGCTGACCATCCCGGCGGAGGTGCCAGCCGGTACGTACCAATTGTATCTCCACCTGCCGGACATGGCGTCTACGCTAGCCACAGACCCACGGTACGCCGTGCGTTTTGCGAATGTCGGCACATGGGATGCTTCGACGGGAATGAACCGACTGAATGCCACGATTACCATCCAGCCGACGACGGCCGTAACAAACGTCAACGGTAATCCGTCACCCGTCACCTACAAGCAACTCCGCAACGGACAAATCATAATCCGGCGCGGCAATACTGCGTACGATATATTCGGCAACGAAATAATAGATGAATAAATGAGTATTCATTATTTAAAAAAACAACAACTTTTTTAACTTTTATTATCTATGCGAAAACTTTTCCTTAGTTTGGCATTATGCTGTATGACGGCATTTGCCTTGGCAGGAACAAACGACCTGCTGTGGGATTTCACAGAGACTGCGCCGGGTGCAAGTCCGGTAGCGGCTGACAACAATCCGAACGTCAAAATGACGTACGGCAGTAAGGTAGCCGATGCACCGAGCACGAACAACGGTCTGAATGGCGTTAAGATGAACGGAAGCGGTTATTGCTACTTCACAAAGGCCGCTGTTGCCGGCAAACTCAAACTGACCTTTGGTCCGCGTAGCGGCAGTAACGCCACCTCTCTGGATGTGTACACCTGGACCGGTGAGACGGCAAGCGCAGAGACGAAGATCGGTACGACCGGTCAGCAGACCGAGTGCGGCACCCAGATCATCGAACTGACAGCAGAGCAGAACAACATCTACATCAAGCGTAATCTGAGTGTAGAGACCGTGCTCCAGAAGATCGAGTTCAAGGAGGAGGTAGCACGTACGTTCGTGGACTTTAAGATCGAGTTCCGCGACAACCCGTACAGCGTTATTCTGCCGGAAGGCGGCGAACTGCCTGCAGGTGTGACTGTGGCAGGCACAACGTACAACGGTGGTCAACATGGCGTACAAGGCGGCGTAATCACGGTGCCCGTGGACGGAACGGTGAAGTTTACTATCGGTGCGTGCAGTTATAGCAACGGTGTGATCAATGTCAAGAAAGACGGCGTGGACTACGCAACGATTAGCAATAAGGCTCCGTGCGGAGAGCAGAAACCGAACTACAACCAGTTCGTTACTTGGAACTATCTTGGCGAGGCAGGTACGCTGACCTTCGAGATAGGATCATCTGTTTATGTCCCGTATTTCTTTGCGGAAGCAGCAGAGATCACTCCGTGCACGATCACGTTCAAGGATCAGAACGGTGGCGTGCTTGGTACCGTAGAGACCATCGAAGGTGCTACCCTCGAGGAGATCCCGTATGCCGAGGCAGACCTGCCGGCAATTGCAGAAGGTAACAAATTCCGCGGATGGTACTATACGAACGAAAAGAAAGCGAAAGTAGGCGATCCGATTAACGGCAATACGACCATTCAAGCGAAAGTAACCCCGATAGAGGAGGCTACGGTTGGAAGCGTTCAGACATACGACTTTGCAAAAGAGATCTTCTATCCGGAAGACCATGAGACCGTAACGGCGACGAATGGTGCTTTCCATGACGGCACGCACGGC
>JAFPLG010000171.1 GCA_017402895.1 Paludibacteraceae bacterium | reverse complement strand
CGCAAAAACTAACAAGGAGCGTAGTGGCGCCTATCGCACGTAGTTCACCACGTGCCAGAGCCGGCTTCAGGATATTGGCGGCATCCATCGCACCGGAAGTCTTTCCGGCGCCAACAAGCGTATGAATCTCATCGATAAAGAGAATGATCTCACCCGAAGCTTCTACTACTTCGTTGATAACGCCTTTGAGTCGTTCCTCAAACTCTCCCTGATACTTCGCACCGGCTATCAGCGCACCCATATCCAGCGAGTAGATTTTCTTTTGCTTCAGATTCTCCGGCACATCACCACGTACGATACGATGGGCCAAGCCTTCGGCTATAGCCGTCTTACCGACGCCCGGTTCACCAATCAGAATAGGATTATTCTTGGTCCGGCGGCTCAGTATCTGGAGCACACGACGAATCTCGTCGTCCCGCCCTATGACGGGGTCTAATTTGCCTTGTGAGGCTCGTTCGCACAAATTAATAGCGAACTTTTGTAAATTGTCAGTCTTCATAGTGGTTTTGATATTTAAAAATTCATTTGACCCTATATCGTCAAACTTTATACCAATCCGCTCAAGACTGACAAAATGGCAGAACGCCTAGTTCCCCTCTATCTCAAACCAATCTACATCCAGATACCCCGAATCGTTGACCGGTTTGCCATTCGGAAACATAGCACGATCGCGCGTACAAAACAGCCCCACACGCGCACCCGTCCACTCTCCTTCTACGGCCTGGAATAGACTACCGACAACCTGCCATGTATCACCATCCTCCGAACGATAGAACTGACACTTTTGCTCGGCCGACACCTCCACACGCAAGTATATCCACTCACCATCCTTGGGGGCATCCATCGCAAACGAACGGCGTCCAAATACAACAAGACCGGCCCGCTCATGATCCGCATTTTTCTGATAAGGCGTGAAGCGGACACGTGCCGTTGCCCGGAAGGCTCGACCTGCCGGAATCTTTTGTAGCAACATATTCGGTGCTGTCTGTAGAGAGTCTGCCGGATAGGAAAACAAACGTAAGAAAGAAGCCTCAGTATGAACAAAAGCATATTCTGCCTTACGATTGCACGACCACTGCCACGACAGATTCAAATCCGGATTGGAGAACTCGTCTCGCATCGCTATTTGCGGCAATTCACGTCCTCCCACGGGATACTCACTCACCGGCGTGCCGTTCCTTCCGATAATCGGCCAATCATCACTCCATGAGAGCGGTTGGAGATGAACGATCCGACCGGCAACGCCTACATCCTGGAAATGCAGAAACCACTGCCCCACCCAGGCGCCCTGGTGCGGACCATTGACCACCGTATTTCCCTGTTCAAGCACTCTACGCACTTCATAAGGGCCATAGGGAGAACGACTTCGCATACAGAGTTGCCATCCCGTAGCCACACCTCCTGCCGGGCAAAAGATATAATAGTACAGCCCCCGTTTGTAGAACTTAGGACCCTCACAAGTAGGATTATCCGGATGACCGTCAAAGACCAGTCTGTCCGGAGTCAACACCTGTAAAGCATCGCTTGTCAGTTCACAAACGGCCAGAGCAGACTTGAAACCGGCACGACTACCGGCATAAGCATGCACCAGATACACGCGGCCATCCGTATCCCACAGCGGACATGGGTCTATCAACCCCTTGCCTGCCTTAACGAGTACAGCCGGTTCCCACCGACAAGGTATCGTTCGCGTAGGTTCGGAACGCACACAATAAATACCCTTATCCGGGTCGCCATAGAAGATATAGAATCGCTCAGCATGATAACGAATCGACGGGGCCCATACCCCGCCACCGGCCGGACATGCATCCGTATCCTCATACCCCGGCACTGCATCGCGCAGAGCGGCATCAACCAGCGTCCAGTGAATCATATCCGTCGAATGCAAAATCTGCAATCCAGGAATAGAAGCAAAAGACGAAGCCGTCATATAATAGTCGCGTCCTACAGCGACCACATCCGGGTCACTATAGTCATACGGGAGAATCGGATTGACATATGCGTCTGCAGGACATGATACGGCAAGTATCAGCCAGCAACTAATAGCCAAGCGAGAGATAGTTTTTAGCATATTTAGTTCTTTTTGAGGATAATCCATATGATGACCGGGGCACCGAAGAGCGCACTAACCGTAGAGATGGGAAGCGGATACGTGAAGAGCGAAGCCAACACATCGCAAATAAGCAGCAGATCAGCTCCTATTAATGCCGACGCCGGTAGCGTGAGGCGATGATTAGAAGTGCGGAGTATCCCACGGGCAATATGCGGAACAGCGACTCCCACAAAAGCTATCGGTCCGCAAAAAGCAGTAACTCCTCCCGCCAGGAGTCCCGTCGCCAGCACGATGCCCAGGCGTGTACGCTGCACATCAATACCTATTCCACGCGCATAATCCTCACCCAGCAGCAAACCATTCAGCGGTTTGAGCAAGAGAAGTGACAGAACCAATCCTAAGAGTACAATACAGAGCATGATTGGCATATCGGTCCATCCAACAGACTCCAACGAACCAAGCGTCCACACGATAAAAAGTTTCAGTGCATCCGGGTTGGCAAAATTCTGCATCAGGCTAACCAGCGCGCCGGCTATCGATCCGAACATCATACCTACTATCAGCAGCGATACATTGCTCTGCACACGGCGGCTAACAGCCATCACCAGCAGCAACACCGCCGTACTACCTAATATAGCCGCTGCAATAGATCCAAAATGAACAAATGGTGTCCAGGCCAACATCACGCTGCACATCGTAACAAAAGCAACGCCCAAACTGGCACCCGAACTGACGCCCAGTATATAGGGGCCGGCCAGCGGATTACGAAACAAGGTCTGCATCATCAAACCCGAGACGGACAACGCCGAACCCGCCAAAACAGCCACTATTACCTTTGGCAATCTGAGGTTGAATAGAATGGTATTACGCACAGCGTCCGCAGACGTTCCACCCGTCAGTTCAAACGGATTTATCCAGATGGATCCCGAGCACAGGTCCAGCAGGAATAAAACGAGTGTCAAAAACGACACAGATATAAAAAAAAGTGTACTATTCTTCATAATTTCCATGCAAAATTATTGTTTTTTTTGGAAATATGCAAAAAAAGTTGTACTTTTGTACGCGTTTTTTAAGAAAAACCATAAAAAAAAGAATGTCGGTACACGTACAGAATACGAGAATGACCACTGCACGGTTGCGCGCGATGAAGCAGAGCGGCGAGAAGATAGCCATGCTCACTTCGTATGATTTCACGCTGGCAAACCTTGTAGACGAAGCCGGGATAGATATACTCTTGGTGGGCGACAGCGCCAGCAACGTAGTTAGCGGCAATCAATACACCCTGCCTATCACCGTAGATGAGATGATTTTCCTAACAAAAGGAGTTGTTCGTGCCGCCAAGCACTCGCTGGTGGTATGTGACATGCCTTTTGGCAGTTACCAGATTAGCGAAGAGGATGCGATGCCGTCAAACTGGAAGGAGGAGAAGACATTCTGCCCCAGATTCGCCATATGGTCAAGGCGGGCATACCGGTCATGGGACATCTCGGACTCACGCCGCAATCTGTAAATCAGTTTGGCGGTTACGGTCTGCGTGCTAAGGAAAAGGCAGAAGCCGACAAACTGCTCCACGATGCCAAGTTGCTTGACGAGGCAGGCTGTTTTTCTATCGTGCTTGAGAAGATTCCGTCCGAACTGGCAGCACAAGTAACCAAGGCGGTTAGTTGCCCGGTCATTGGCATTGGTGCCGGTAGTGAGTGCGACGGTCAGGTGCTGGTTTTGCACGATATGCTTGGATTCAACCAGGGATTCCAACCAAAATTCCTGCGCCGTTTCTCAGAACTCGGAGAGCAGGTCAAACAAGCTGTTGGTGAGTATATCACCGCCGTAAAGGACAAAACATTCCCTAATGAGGAAGAACAATATTAATCATTTTTATAACAACTTATTATTCACTAATTAAATTTATTTGATTATGAAGAAGTATTTACTTATTGCTTTTTTGGCTGTAGCAAGCATTTGTGCTTACGCTCAACCACGCGCTATCGGTGTTAACCTTGGTGGTAACATTGGTTTCAGCTATCAACATGGTTTTGGTGATGCCAACATGTTAGACGTAGCAGTTTACACTCCTATCGCAGTAGGTCGTGGCCAAGTCTGGGGTTTGAGTGGTATCGTTACTTACGACTGGATTGACCCGTTTGGTGCTACCGTTCCTTGGAATGAGAAGGGTGAATGGCACTGGTACATGGGTGTCGGTGGTGCTGGTGGTTATTTCTTCGGAGGTAATACTGGTTATGTAGGAGCTGCAGGTCACTTTGGTATCGAGTACGATTTCTGGTTCCCGTTCCAACTCTCGTTGGATTGGCGTCCTGTAATCGGTGTTGGTATCGTTGGTAATGGTGGTGGTGTTGCTTTCAACACCGGCGGTCTCTACGAAGGTATCACCCTGGGTGTTCGCTACAAATTCTAAGCTTTTTGTAGAATAATTGACAAAAATCCGAGTACACATTTGTGTATTCGGATTTTTTATTGTACCTTTGCAACACAAATCAAAGAATTGTATCTATGAAATCCTACCATCGATTCCTAACGGCAAGTCTGCTATTCACCTGTGCACTCTGGCTTTCTGCCGAAGAAGTAACCCACGAGAAGATTCATTACACCCTAGATCTGGATCGCTCCACGGCCGAAGTGGGACTCAACCCGCAAGCATAT
>JAFPLG010000020.1 GCA_017402895.1 Paludibacteraceae bacterium | reverse complement strand
TTTGTAGTACCTTTGCACCCGATTTTGGCGAAGGGGCAGTTGTGAGCCTCTAGCCGTAAACATTTGTAGGTTTATTAAATATATGATTAAAATTACTTTTCCGGACGGAAGCGTCCGTGAATTCGAAAGCGGTATCACGCCGCTCGAAATCGCTGAGTCTATCAGCAGTCGTTTAGCACAAGATATTCTCTGTGCATCAGTCAATGATCAAATCGTAGAACTCAACTACCCCATTACCGCCGACGCCTCTATTCGTCTGCATAAGTGGGAAGATCCGGAAGCCAAGCATGCTTTCTGGCACACGTCCAGCCACTTGATGGCCGAGGCGCTCCAAGAACTCTATCCCGGCATCCAATTTGGTATCGGACCGGCTATCGAGAATGGTTTCTACTACGATGTTATGCCGCCCGAGGGTGTTTCCATCAAGGAATCCGACCTGCCAGCTATTGAGCAGAAGATGATGGAACTGCGCGCCCGCAAAGAGCAACTCAAAAAACGTTCTATCGCTAAGGCCGACGCATTGAAGGAGTTTGGCGATAAGGGTCAGACATACAAGTGCGAGTTGATCTCCGAACTCGAAGACGGTCATATCACCACATATACCCAAGGTGCCTTTACCGACCTATGTCGTGGTCCGCACCTCTTGTCGACAGAACCTATCAAGGCTGTGAAGGTGCTTAGTTGCGCCGCAGCCTATTGGCGTGGCGACGAGACACGTCCGATGATGACACGTATCTATGGCGTCTCGTTCCCCAAGAAGGCTATGCTCGACGAGTATCTGACGCTGCTCGAAGAAGCCAAGAAACGTGACCACCGCAAGATAGGTAAAGAATTGGATCTATTCATGTTCTCCGAGATGGTTGGCAAGGGACTGCCTATCTGGTTGCCCAAGGGAACCGCACTGCGTCTGCGCCTCGAGGACTTCCTCAAGAAGATCCAGAAGCGTTATGGCTACCAGCAGGTCATCACCCCGCATATCGGATCAAAGAACCTCTATATCACTTCCGGTCACTGGGACCATTACGGCAAGGATTCGTTCCAACCCATCACCACGCCCGAAGAGGGCGAGGTCTATCTGCTCAAGCCGATGAACTGCCCTCACCACTGTGCAATCTTCAAGAATAGCCCGCGCAGCTACAAGGACCTGCCATTCCGTTGTGCAGAGTTCGGCACCGTCTATCGTTATGAGCAGAGCGGTGAGTTACACGGCTTGACGCGTGTTCGTTCATTCACGCAAGATGACGCTCATATCTTCTGCCGTCAGGACCAGGTAAAGCAGGAGTTTATCCGCGTGATGGAGATTATCGAGATCATCTTCCGCGCCCTCAACTTCGAGAACTTTGAGGCGCAGATATCGCTGCGCGACCCGAACAACCATACCAAATATGTTGGTTCTGACGAGGTATGGGCAATGGCCGAGCAAGCTATTATCGATGCATGCAAGGAGAAGAACCTGCCTGCTAAGGTAGAATATGGCGAAGCTGCATTCTATGGTCCGAAGCTCGACTTTATGGTCAAGGATGCGCTGGGTCGTCGTTGGCAACTCGGAACCATCCAGGTGGACTACAACCTGCCGGAACGTTTCGAACTGGAATATACCGGTGAGGACAACCAGAAGCACCGCCCCGTCATGATCCACCGCGCACCGTTCGGTTCGATGGAGCGTTTCGTAGCCGTACTCATTGAGCACACGGCCGGTAAGTTCCCATTATGGCTCACTCCGGATCAGGCTGTCATTCTGCCTATCTCTGAGAAGTCGAATGAATATGCATGGCGTGTTAAAGAGATGCTCGAGCAACAAGACGTTCGTGTCATCGTCGATGACCGCAACGAGAAACTGGGTCGCAAGATTCGCGACAACGAGCTCAAGCGCATCCCGTATATGCTTATCGTAGGTGAGAAAGAAGCAGAGCAAGGACTTGTATCCGTTCGTCAGCAAGGCGCCGAAGAGAAGGGCCAGATGACCATTCAGGAATTTGCCGACTTCATCAACGAGACGGTCAAAAAGCAGATGAATGAGTATTAATGGCTAATGGCGAATGGCTAATGGCTAAAGATAATGGAAGATATCCATTCCAAAGGCAGGCGTGAAAGCGTCTGCCTTTTTTAGTGCTTCGGCCGTATCCAATTCGATTCCCTTGCCGGGCGTCATGAGCATGATTCGATCGCTTAGCGAGAGAGCCAGATCCAGTTCGTGGGTAGAGATCAGCACGGTCTTCTGCTGTTCGTGCGCCAATCGGCGAAGCAGTCGCAACACTAATATACGATGCGGCAGATCCAGATGTGCCGTAGGTTCATCCAGCAGGATGATAGGCGTCTGTTGGGCCAAGGCTTTTGCAATCAGGATACGTTGCTTCTCACCATCAGAATGCGAGTTGAAAGGTGAATACTGAATGGACGAAGGAGATCTAAAGCCCACTTGTTCCAAAGCTTCTGCAACAATTCGCTCATCCTCTTCCGTCAAGCCGCCGAGAAACGAGGTATAGGGATACCGTCCCATCGCTACGACGTCGTGCACCGAGGTATGTTCCATCGAGAGGCGCTCGGTTAGCACCAGAGCTATGCTCTTAGCTGTTGGCTCTTGGTTGTTCGCTATTAGCTTATATTCTCCACTTAAAGCGGGTTGGAGGCCGGCGAGGGTGCGCAGCAGAGTCGATTTGCCGCAGCCGTTCGGGCCGAGCATACAGACCAACTCGCCTTGCTGTAAGGCGAAATCTAAATCAGTCTGTACTCTGTATTCTATATTCTGTATTCTATATCCTATACAGAGTTTATTCGTAGTAATAGACACGTTGGACACGGCGGCTGACAGATGTTAGTATTTCGTATGTTATTGTTCCCAGTTTTTCGGCCAGTTCCTCGAGCGGCATATGCTCGCCGAACACCTCTGCCATATCTCCCGGACGGGCATCCGTACCCGTGATATCTACCATCGCCTGGTCCATGCACACATTGCCCACTACCGGACAACGCT
>JAFPLG010000170.1 GCA_017402895.1 Paludibacteraceae bacterium | reverse complement strand
TGCGTACGCAACAATCGGTGCGCAGTTCAAACTAAGAACAACACTCGCAATCAGGATATTGTGCAATAAGTTTTTCATATCTGTGTCCTCCTTAGTTTTTACTTGTTAATGATAAATTTGAAACTGCGGTTCTTGCCGTCGGTGTAGACACGGAGCAGGTACAATCCCGGTTCGGCAGGCGTGTCAATGGTGCAACCGCCATCCGGAATGTTGAACTTCATGTCCTGGTATACCTTACCGCTGGCGTTAATCCACTGGGCGTAGCACTCAATATCGGTCTGGCCGTTCCAGTCGGCATTGACGAAGATCTTATCGCCTGCAATGTAGCTGTAGGTAGCCGTAATAGAGAGGTTGTCAACCTCAAAGGCATGTTGATTGGAGTTTGCCACAAATGCTTTGGCACAAGCGCAGGTGCGACGCTCATCGGCCATGCCCTTGTTGATCGTGTAGCATACATAGAAGGCGTCGTTCTCGAAGTTCTCACCCGGGATATCGTACATGTTGAGTACGGCGGATACCTGTCCGTTCAGCGCGGTGCTGTCGCTGGTGCGGTACCACTGGAAGTCGCTCAGCGTCAGTCCGTCGAAGCGCGGGTCTTTGATAAGACCGAGCACGTTCGTATAACGCTGGGTGATGACGTCATTTCCAATCGGCAACTGGAAGAGCATCGTGGTATCCTTGTCGCCACAGTCAGACTTGATATGGATATCAATTCCGTAGGGAACAGATGCTTCTGCGGTAGATGGGATAGTGAGCGTGAACTCGGTCGGCGTGATGGTCAGCATGCTGGCATTGAAACCGGCTGCTTTAGCTGCCGCATCAAAGTCCACCGTGACGTTGCTACCCTGCAGGTTGATCGAACTGGTATACGGAATATGGCCTACATACTGCTTGCCACCTTCCGGACACGGGATGTCAGGATTACCAATGGTAAACTCATAACGTCCGATCGTAACGGTTATCTTAATCACATCTACGGCAGACTGGCCTACGCAGAGGTTGCTGCTCTTGCGATAGATAGAAACCTTGGCGTTGTAGTCACCACCCTTAGCGTAGTAGTGCGGTACGTCTACGGTGTCGGTTACGGTAACGTTCGGCGTGCCGTCTCCAAACTCCCAAACGATCTTCTCAAACTCGTAGTCGGGTTTGCAGGTGAAATGGATAGTGTCTACACCGCAAAGTTTGTTCTCTTTATCTGCCGAGAACTCTTCGCCATTGATATAAATCGACTGCGTGAGCGGCTTGGTAGCACCACCGGCCGAATAACCGTACGACTCGTTGTTGGTGAAACCGTATACGTGGGCAATGAAGTTACCACCCTCGCATTTGAGCGTGTGCGAAGCCGCTACGGTGCCCAGGTCAAGGCGTGCGAAGTAGTACTTGCTCGAACCACTTACCGGACTGAACTGGTCGCTGATAGAAGTACCATCGAGATACATCTGCCCCGGTTTGTCGGTTACGACATTGCTATGGTGATACGTCGTACCACTATTGGAACTGGCAAACGTAGCAAACGTAATCTGGTCGATCTGCTGCTCTACAGGGTTGATCCAGAGCATAGCGGGGTCGCCGCTTTTGTTGCTGCTGTTTTTGTATTGTTGGGAAACGATGAAGAGGTGAACAGCGCAAGGGCAGGAGGTCGTGACGACACAACTACCATCCTTGGCGTACTGACCTTGCGTACCAATCTCAAACTCCCAGTATTGCTTTTTCTCGCTGGCGAAATTGAAGGTGTGCACGAGTTCACCGTTGATGCGAACCTCTGTTCCATCGTTGAGGGCCAGCACACGAATTGCGTCGCAGACACGGTCCGACGATGCGGTCAGCACGAAGGTGTTGCCCCAATACTGAGTAGGCATCGCTTGCGAGAAGAGGTGGTCGCGTTGCTTTACCTGATATGGGATATTGGTATGTGGGTTACCCTGGAAAACTGCAATATGCTTGCCGTCGCGTGCCTTGACGTATGTGCCGGAGAAATCTCCCGCATCTTTGTCTTTCTTGCCGGTCCATACATACCATACCTGACCTTTCATCAGCGCCGGCGAATGGAGCGTGTCGCCTACTTTCCAATTAGCGAGCGCAAGCTCTTCGGCCGACATGCCGGTTCCGCCCGAGTAGTCGTAGGCATCTTTGGCTGCATTGATAGCCTCGGTAGGCACTGTGGGGCAGTAGTCTACGATGGTATTGTCCTCAGCGGCTATGATAGCGAAGTGCGAACCTTGCGTCACACTGACGCCTCCGTGGTCGGAGGGGGTATAGGTCTGGATGACATATTCGTCGAGCAACGAAGCCGTTGGTAGGACATTCGTTGCGTCGAACGTTGCTTTCTTGTAGTTGGTAGCAAAGAGCGAGATGTTTGCTGTTGCAGTCACGTGCAGCGCGCAAGTGTCCACTTTCTCGGAGTTGACAGCGTAGCAAACCTTACCGGTAGCCTCCATGGCCGGACGGGCATTGTAGGTCAGTACATTGCCGTTGTAGAGTTCGACCAGCTCCATCTGGTTGGCTGTCACGTTGATTACTTGCGAGTAATTGGTGAACGGGTTACTGATAGTTACCTGACAATCTTCACGTGAAGAAATAGAGAGGGAAAGTACGAGATCGTTGTTTGGGTCCTGGTCTGCTTGCATGAAGGTTACCCAGAAGTCCTTACCCTCGGTAGATTGTCCTTCTACTACAGTGTCAGCCATCAAGCTCGTAAATGGTACAAGCAGTAGGCCGAAAAGTAGTACGTTGAGTAGTTGATTTTTCATATCGGTTAAAAAAGTTTGTGTTTTTGCGTGTTTACCATAATACGGCTGCAAAATTACAAATTTTTCTTCACGCGCGCGTGCACAAACTCACGAAAAATGTGTAAAATTTGACACAATCAACGTTTTTGTTGTCCTAATGGGGTATAGACATGGTTATTTTTGATGATAACCATTTGTCCGTTTTGAATCTCTTTTCTCACGACCGGGTCGTTTGGCTCCGGAAGTACCAGAGCCGTGTGGTCTTTTTTTGGCGATAACAGGTATAGCTCTTGCATGCAGGCGCGTTTGGACGTGCTGCCACCTACCGACACCAGGCGGATGGTCTGTGTGCCTGCTGGAATGCTCAAGCGATAGCGTACCTCGTGGCGCGTCTCCATTGTGACGGTGACTTGAATCGACTGCAGTAGGCTGTCGTCGGCATATACGTCGAGTTGCATCGAGTTGGCGCTGTTATAGGGCGAAGCCCTAAAAGCAAGAATGGCGCTGTCGGTCAGGTTCAGCCCTGTGAACGATATCTCGCCATCGGTGCTGCCCTTACCCATCGTAATGGAGGCGTTGCCGTTCGACTGAATGCCGCTGTTGGCACTTCCGCCTGGTATAGCACTGATGTATGCGGCGGTGATGGCCGGCAGGTTGATAATGATGTCGTAGAGCTGCTCGAGTTCAGGTTGCGCCTCTTCGGCGATACACATGCCCTGCCGGAACGCGCAAGTGAGCGACTGCAGGTTCACCGATTGTCCCTTTCGGTTACCCCAGATGTATTCTACCAGTTCGGGATAGTCGATGTATGGATTTCGGTTGCCCTGGATATCCGATATATTGTCCATGCGGCACAGCTCTTTGTCGCTGACGGGGTCGGCGCGGTGCCAATCGAGCAAGACTTTCTGAATTGAGTCGGAGAACATCAGATAATTTGCATTGCTGATATATTGCGGGTAGGCGGTCCAGTTCAGGTATTCATAGGCGGTAGCCATGTAGAAGTAGGCACGTGCAAAGTCGCCGCGGTACTCCGGTGCCGGTTCCCAGCATATATATCCGTAGCCCGAACTCTTGGCAAAGTCCATGCGGAACGATCCGTTGTCGAACTTGTCGCCTTTCTTTACATGCCCCGGAGGGTAGTTGCTTTTCTGGCTATTGGCGCGCTGGTCGGAGGGATTCAGATTATACAAATCCTTGTACGCATCGTTGTTATCTCCTCCCCACCAGCTCTTGGGCAGGCAGTGCTCGATGTTGAGCGAACAACCCGAGTCGCCCACCTTGTTGGGATAATAACGTATGCAGTTGGAATACATGTCCCAGACCTGGTTGCCGGGCAGATTGTCTGTGAAAGGCAGCGCTTGCCATGTGCCGTACGCCTTCAAGTCGCCGGCCATCCACTCGGGCGGGTTATTGCTGGTATGATAGGTCGTTATGCCGTAATCATAGCGTGTGCCACCACGAACGATCAGGCTGAGCGTGGATTTCAGTACGGAGTCTTGCGTGCCCTGAATAGCGGCATAGTAGCCCGTGGGAATATCTGCAGCCTTTAGGCTGACGAGGCAGAATATTACTGCTAAGAAGAGTAGGTGTCGTTTCATAGTATTTTCAGTTTTAAGTATTCAGTAGTATTATTCTTTTCGTGGTGCAAACAGCAAAAGGATATTTAGTGCAACGTACCATACGATAACGGCAGCTCCACTGAAGAATGCAAATTCGATATGCTTGGTTATGCATGCTTTAGCTATGCAGAAGCCAATCAGTACTGCACATCCGCAGAGGAACAGGATGATCGTCATTTTGTCCTTTTTCCAAGACTTGAAGCTAAAGAACGGTATCTCTGCATTGAGCAGATAGCAACTCACGAGAGACAAGCCCAACAGCATCCATGCCATCCAGTCGTGTGCCAACATAGCATAGGGCATTGAGCATATGCCGCCCCAGAAGATGGCGTTGGCCGGCGTAGCCAGACCGATAAACGAATCGTGCTGACGCTCATCTACGTTGAACTTAGCCAGTCGTAGCGCAGAGAATGCTGCCATGAGCAATGCCAGTCCGGCCCACCAGCCGAGGAGCGGCTTGAGGTAGCAGAAGAGCAACATCGCCGGTGCGAGACCGAAGGTGATATCATCTGCCAGCGAGTCGAGTTGGATACCTATAGGGCTTGGAGCTTTCAACAGACGTGCACTCAGTCCGTCGAAGAAATCGAAGAAGGCTCCCAGCAGTATAAATCCAAATGCCCATATGAAGGCATATTGCGTAGCAAGGAATACGGCGATAGATCCACAAAGCAAGTTGCATGCGGTAATCGCATCCGGAATAATTCGTTTATAGTTCATTTATGATTTTAGATTTTTATATACAAAGTATGTAATGATAAAGGTGGTGATGCTACATGCGTTAGCAATCCAGAAGAACGGTGCATATCCGACGGCCATCTCAATAGAACCGGCTACGAATCCCGGTATCATCATTGACAGTGCCATAAAAGCGGTGCAAATGGCATAATGTGCGGTCTTGTACTTGCCTTCGGAGAAATGCATCATGTACATCATGTATGCCGTGAAACCAAATCCGTAACCGAACTGCTCGAAGCTGACAGCTGTACCGATAATCCAAAGCGATTCCGGTTGTGCCATACTAAGGTAGCAATAGACGAAACTCGGCAATGTGAGTGCAGCAGCCATCAGCCATATAGACCGTTTTAGTCCGTGTCGTGAAATATATATACCGCCCAAGATACCTCCCAGCAACAGGCAGATGACGCCTATTGTGCCATAGAGAAGTCCGACAGTATCGGTGCTCAGTTGCAGTCCTCCTCCTATGATGAGTCCGTCGCGCATGCTAACCAGACGATTATCTACCAAGAATGGTTGACTCAGCTTGACCAAAAAACCTTCGCTCAGACGATAGAGCAGCATAAATGCGATGGCCAATCCTACGCCGGGCTTGGTAAAGAAGGTAGCGAATGACTCTCCCAGTTCGCGCATGGCACCATGGTAGTCTGTTGTCTCGCGCGGCTGATCTTCCGCTGCACGCGGCAGGAAGAAGCAGTGGTAGATTGTCACGAGCAACAGAATGACGCTCGTTGCGCCAAGTGTTACTTGCCAACTCAGCGGGATATTGCCCATCTGGGTTTCCGGATCGAAGGTGTTCTTTTCCACCACGCCGGCGATGTATACCAGTACGCCTTGCGAGAAAATAGCTGCGATGCGGTAGAACGTAGAGCGTATACCCACGAAGGCGGCTTGGCTTTTCTGGTCATGGGCCAACATGTAATATCCGTCGGCAGCTATGTCATGTGTCGCTGATGCAAAAGCGGCGATGATA
>JAFPLG010000169.1 GCA_017402895.1 Paludibacteraceae bacterium | reverse complement strand
TTTGGTGCGGAGAACTGTGAAAATTATATTATCGACCATTGTGAATTCGGATGGTCCACCGAGGAGAATATGAATACTTACGACAGCCATTTCATCACGGTTCAATACTGCATCGTTCATGAGGGACTCAACGACTCTGGTCATCCGAAGGGTGCACGTGGCTATGGCTGCCAATGGGGTGGTTCGCCGGCAACCTATCATCATAACCTGCTGGTCAATAATAACAAGCGTTCCTGTCGCTTCAACGGCGCACAAAGCAACGACTACGTAGTTTATCTTGATTATATCAATAATGTCGTTTACAACTTCGGTGCAGGTTCTAACGGTTGTTACGGAGGCGAGAATACCGCTAAACTGGCGGATGGAGAATACAATGGTCTGAACTCGGCTCATGAGTGTAATTTCCTGAATAACTACTACAAGCCCGGTCCGAATACGACGAATAGCACAAGGTTATTTTTTATGTCCTCTTACGCTCGTAGTGGTGCAACCAGTTGGGGGCCGGCCAAGTGGTATGTGAAGGGCAATATTTTCGAGGGGTTTGCGGATATCAACGAAGATAACTGGCTTGCTGTGAAGTCGGAGAACTCCACAAAATATCCGCTGGACTCTTTGCGCGTAGACACCTTGATTCGTCCCAATACGCCTTGGTG
Source organism: Paludibacteraceae bacterium (assembly GCA_017402895.1). Classification (GTDB taxonomy): domain Bacteria; phylum Bacteroidota; class Bacteroidia; order Bacteroidales; family Paludibacteraceae; genus Colicola. Next base: position 3,308 of record JAFPLG010000169.1, on the reverse strand, counting down.
GCGTTGGACTCAAGACTCTGTTTATGGCCGCTACGACTTCGACCGATTGGCATATGCTATGGGAGATTATGAATCGGCTGAAGATGCCTATCAGACGGTATTGGATACAACCGGTTGCTTCCCGCGTGACCATGTAGGACTGCGTCTGGTTCATGAGACGCGTGAGGGTACATATACTTATACCGGAAGCAAGGCCAAGAAGAAAGGTATCCTTGATCTGGAAACCGATGCCGAGGGATTCTATGATTATCCGTCTGCTGAGTCTCTCAACTTTCAACTTTCGACTTTTGACTCTGATTTGGATGGTATGCCGGACGCATGGGAATTGGCCAATGGCTGTGACCCTAATGTTGCCGACAATAACACCTTGCACGAAAGCGGTTATACGATGCTCGAGATCTACCTCGACTATGCGATGACCCATCGTGGTGCTATGGACGACGGCTATGTTCCTTCTACCGAAGGAATGGAAAATGGGAAATGGGAGATAGAAAACTCTAAGATTCTACGCGATGGACAACTCTATATCCTTCGCGGTAGTACACTCTATACGATTCAGGGACAAGAAGTCAGATAACTACCAGTTCAAAGGTGTTAATCTTCGATTTGTCGTACGGACGGCTTACACGGATATAATTCTCGGTCCAGCCCTCCATGAGATAGCCGTTCTCTGATGGCTGTTCCGGTGTGGCCTGTACACGTTTGCCTTCCCATAGTACAATGCCTTTCTCACCCTTGTGAGCCGCGTAGAATGCCTGTAGTTTCTCTTCGCTCACGCGATGCAATACCTGACTTCGGTGCTCTCGTTCCTTTTGCGGCACAACATGTAGATCCATCTCCAGCATTCGTGTGTTCTGCCGCTCGGAGTAGGTGAAGACATGTAGTTGACTGACTGGCAACGAGGAGATGAAATCCAGATAATCTTCCCAACATTCTGTTGTTTCGCCGCGTACGCCTACCATGCAATCTACGCCGATAAACGCATTCGGCATCACGCTCCGTATATGATTGACTCGTTCGGCAAACAACTCCCGAGTATATCGGCGATGCATGATTTTCAAGACTTCGTTGCTGCCAGACTGAAGCGGTATATGAAAATGTGGCGCAAAATGCCGGCTGTGCGCTACAAACTCAATCACCTCATCGCTCAGCAAGTTCGGTTCGCAACTGGAAATCCGCATCCTGTATTCCTCATCCGAAGCTTCGTCTAGAGCGCGTAGCAAGTCAATAAAACGCTCACCTGTACTTCGTCCGAAATCGCCGATGTTCACACCTGTGAGCACCACCTCCTTAGCACCCTCTTTTAGTGCTTGGCATAGTTCCTCAACGAGCGACTCAATACTCGGATTTCTACTCTTTCCGCGAGCAAGTGGGATCGTGCAGTACGTGCAGAAATAGTTACAGCCGTCTTGTACCTTCAGAAAACAACGCGTCCTATCGTCTTTCGATCGAGCGCCGCAGAACGTATCCACCTCCCGAATGGCAGAGGTTAGCACGTGTTGGTGTTGCTGCTCCAGTTGTTCGACAAATGCCGGCAAGTCGAATTTCTCATGCATGCCCAGCACGTAGTCTACGCCGGGTATATCGGCTATTTCACCCGGCTTCAATTGCGCATAGCAACCCGTTATAATCAGCGTGGCGTTAGGATATGTACGTCTCAGACGACGTATCGCCTGTCGGTCCTTATGGTCGGCTGCATCAGTAACCGAACAGGTGTTCACTATGCATAAATCGGGTTGCTCACCCCGAATAGCACGCGTGTGACCACGTGCTATCAGGGCCTTACCTAGTGCAGATGATTCCGCAAAATTCAGTTTGCAACCCAGTGTCTGAAACGTGAATGTCATTCTTTAGCGCAGACGTTTCTGTTGGGCCTTGGCCTGTTCGCGGGCCATCTTTTGCTGCTGACGTTGCATCTCTTCCAGACGAGCCATGAAGCCGCTTCGCTTTTGCGCTTTATTCTCGTTCTTCTTGGCATTTTTCTCCATCTCTGCCAACAACTTCTTGTCGTCGGTTGTCCAACGGAAAATCATGGTCTGCAGGATGGTGATGAGCAGACTTACAAAGTAGTAGTAGCTCAGACCGGCGTTATAATCGTTGAAGATGAACAGGAACAGGAGCGGCATAGCGTACATCATGTACTTCATGAATTTCATGTTCGGGTCCATGGCCTGCTGCTGCATGTTCATATAGGTATATACGATATTCACGATGGTCATCAGCAAGCAGAAGAGACTTAGGTGGTCTCCCAGCAACGGAATATTCGTACCCCACGTAATGATAGCATCATATGTCGACAGGTCATCAGCCCATAGGAATGACTTTCCACGCAGTTCGATAGCCGTTGGTAGGAACCAGAACATAGCCATCAGCACGGGGAACTGGAACAACATCGGCAGACAGCCTGACATCGGACTCACTCCGGCGCGCTGGTATAGCTTCATCGTCTCTTGCTGACGCTCTTGCATTTTCTCAGCCGGATACTTGGCATTGATCTCGTCTATCTGCGGCTTGAGTACACGCATCTTGGCGCTCGACTTGTAGCTGGCAAAGACGAACGGCAGAATAATCAGTTTGATCACCAGAGTCATCAGCAGAATAACCAATCCGATATTCAGTTCCCACGAGTTGAATAGGTCAAACATCGGAATGACCAGTATCTTGTTGATCCAGCTCACAATCTTCCAGCCCAGCGGAACCAACTCTTTCAGGCGCAGTTTCTGGTCGCCTTCCAGGTCGGCATCATAGGCCTTGAGCGTATTGTAATGGTTCGGACCCAAATACATCTTAAGTCCGGTCGCCTTCTCTCCGCGTAGATCAAACGGAATATGCGTATTGGTTGTATAGGCCTTTACATATTGGTTTTTTAGTGGGGTGGAGCTGAGTGTGGTTGTCTCAAACGCACTATCGGCAATCAGTACAGAGGAGAAGAACTGGTCCTTGTAACCAATCCAGCGAATCTTGGCGTTCTCGCTCTTCTGTTCTTCTTTGCTCTCGCTCAGTTTTTCCATGTCACCATCGGGCAACATATATTGCAACTGTGCATAACGCTCCTCAAATTTACGGCCGCGCTCATGTTGCGGAACAACCTGATTCCAAACGAGTTCCAGGCTTGTTGTGTTGGGCGCTAGTGCATTTTCTAACCCGTGACCTTGTAGCGTGATATCCACCATGTAGTTGTTCGGATGAATACCGTAGCATATATCCAGCCATTCCGTTGCACTATCTGTAGCTAGTCTCAGTACCAGTGTCGAATCCGTTCGTGACTGCAACGCAAAATGCAGCTCGTCTGTGGCCAGTATGCGGCT
>JAFPLG010000168.1 GCA_017402895.1 Paludibacteraceae bacterium | reverse complement strand
GTAGGTCTTCGGGGCGGGCACAACCTGCGGTTTCCAGTTGCCGAACCATGCGTCTATCACCTCAATGGCGCGATCCGAATCAAAGTCGCCGGATAGGCACACAGCCACGTTGTTTGGGCGGTAGTACGTGTCGTAGAACTTGCGGATATTGATTAGGCTTGGGTTCTTCAGGTCTTCCTGTGTGCCGAGCACGGTGTGCTGACGGTAAGGGATATTGGGGAAGAGCGCCTGGTCGATAGCCAGACTCACTTTATCGTAGTCCTCTGTGGCATACATGTTAAACTCCTCATACACTGTCTCAAGCTCCGTGTGAAAACCGCGGATGACGAGGTTCTGGAATCGGTCAGACTCAATCATCGCCCAGCGTGTGAGCTCCGTGGCGGGGATCACCTCATGGTAGCATGTGCGGTCGGTGCTCGTGTAGGCGTTCACGCCCGTGGCGCCGATGGCGGACATCAGCTTGTCGAACTCGTTGGCTACGGCAATCTTCGAGTTCTCGTACGAGAATGAATCTATCTGGTGGTAGATAGCCTTGCGACGTGCAGGATCGGTGGTCTGACCGTACACCTCATACAGCGAGTCGATGGCGCGCAGGTTGGGGATCTCTTTCTCGTAGTCCGTCGTGCCGTAGGATTTGGTGCCCTTGAACATGATATGCTCCTGATAGTGCGCTAAGCCTGTGGACTCCAGCGGATCGTTCTGACTTCCGGCGCGTACGGCGATCATCGTCTGGATGACCGGTTCGGCGTGGTTCTCGGTCAGATAGACCGTCAGCCCGTTATCCAGCGTGTAGATGCGTGCCTGCATCGGATCGCCGTCCACGGTCTTGTACGCGTACTCCTTCGCCAGCATCGGCGATACGGATAGCATCGCGATCGCCAGCGCAATGCTGAATGTGCAAATTCGCTTCATGTGTTAAGTATTTTAGTTCCGTTTATTTGCTTTTCATTCCCCTGAAACAATCATTCCGCGTGCAAAGATACGAAAAAAAAATGATATTTGCAAATATTTATGCAATAAAATGTAAGAAAATCAAGAAAATCACCAAGTTTTGCGTGCATGTTGCTTTTCTTGTTATGTGATAGCGGTTAGATAATAAGTAGATGATTGTTCAAACGCAGCCAATGGGAAAAGATTGGATCGGAGAACCGGATATCTTTTCCTTCAATATCTATGATTTCCTTTTTTTGCAAGGCTTGCTTGATGGTGACGATATTTGCTGAACTACCTAACCCGAACTCGTCAATGACAGCTTTATGGCTGATTTCTGATCCTTTGCCTGCCAAAATGGCACCAACAAAACGTAGTTGATAGGATGTCAGCGAGTTGATCTGCTCAATGAATAGGGCATGATTTTGCCGCAATAGGTCAAGTTTGGCTTCTGCCAGAATTTCTGCATCTGCGGATTTCTGTGTGTGCGCCCAAACAAGCCAGCACAATTGCTGCACGTAGGATGAGTTGCCATCCACGTAGGAATATATTTCTTCTACCAGCTGGTCGCTGATTCCTTTACCGGTTTGTTCAAATCGTTTGCGCACATATTCCTGCCAATATGCAACAGGAATGCGTTCTAAAAAGAGTACATCACCGAATTTGTAGAACGGATAACTGCGATTGCCGAACATGTTCATCAGCAGATGTCGCTTGCTACCATACAGACAGTACGAAACGGAATGCTGGTGCTGCCAAACGGAGCGCAACTTCTTCTGGAAGGTGATCGAATTAGCCAATTCGCCTATTTGCTGGAACTCATCGATACAGACAACAATATGTATTCCTTTTTCTGTAGCGATACGTTCCGGAAGATTCAATACCTCTTCATCATAGTGCGTTCCGACACTTTTCAGACTGAGTGAAACAGGATTAATAGGATCAGAGGATGGAGTCATCACTGGAACTAATGAGCTCAAGAAATGCCGCGTGTTCGTCAACCACTCTTCTATTCGTGAACTGGTCTGTTTGATGATTTCTGTGGCAAACAACTGATAGAAATCTTCTTCTGTGCGTACCGAGAAAACATCAATCCGAACAAGTTTACAATCCTTGTTGCCTGCCATGTTATCTGCGACCTTGTTCACCAGAGATGTTTTTCCCCATCGGCGAGGGGAAATGATGATGGTATTGATTCCATTTTCGAAGTTCAATTGCAGACGTCTGGTTTCAGCTTCGCGGTCGGTGAAGTGCATTGCGTCAGCTGCTACTCCATACATAAAAGGTGTCTTCATAATAGCTCCTCTCTGAAAAATTTCTGCAAAGATACGAAAAAAAAATGAAAGTAACAAATAAATTAGTAATAATTTTGTTACTAATCTATTTATTACCAACTTTAGTTGCTAATTATCATAGTTTTGTATGACGGAAACATGTTGTAAATAGTCCAAATTTTGCATGAATATGAATAAGATACAAGAAAAGCACCATGTTTTGCGTGCATGGTGCTTTTCTGAGTGGGGATTCGGCGTTGTTATACCGAACACAGGACACTACTTTATCTGTAGGCCTTGAACGGTGTAGGTCTTTCCATCGCGGAGGATGAAGAGTTGGCCGTTACAGAGAACTTTAACAGGATTTGATGACTCGACGCTTGCATTATCCAGAGCAGTAGCAATGCCACCGGTTGTGGTGAATGAGCCTTCCTTGGTGTCCAGGACTTGTGAGGCAGAGTTGGCTGCCGTAACAGAATAGCCGTACGTCGTGCCGCTTGTAAGTCCAGTAACAGTAAATGAGAAACCTGCCTCTTGCGCTTGCTGGGCTACATTATTCCGGCTCGGAGCAAAGG
>JAFPLG010000019.1 GCA_017402895.1 Paludibacteraceae bacterium | reverse complement strand
TTAAAGATACCACCTCTTCATCCTCGATGTAGATGACCTTGTCGGTATATTCGACGATAGGTGTAGCATCAGAGGCCAAGAAATATTCATCCTCGCCAATACCGACCACGAGTGGCGAACCCTTACGGGCTGCGATGAGCGTATCGGGATGAGTCTTGTCCAGGATAGCTATGGCATAGGCACCTATGACCTGCTGCAGCGCCAGTTGAACGGCCGTCTTCAGGTCCACGTGACGGTTGACCTGGGTATATTCGATGAGCTGAACCAGCACCTCGGTGTCGGTGTCCGACTTGAAGGTATAGCCCTGCTCCATCAATCCGGCTTTGAGCACGGCGTAGTTCTCAATGATGCCGTTATGGATGATAGCCAGCCGTTCACTCTCAGAGTAATGAGGATGGGCATTCAGGGTGTTGGGTTCGCCGTGGGTAGCCCAACGGGTATGGGCGATGCCGATAGTGCCGTCGATATCCTTTTCAACACAGAAAGCCTCCAGTTCGGCCACCTTTCCTTTGGCCTTGTACACATTGAGTTGTCCGGCAGGATTGATGAGCGCCACGCCGGCACTGTCATAGCCACGATACTCCAGACGATGTAGTCCCTTGATCAAAATCGGATAGGCCTTACGCTTACCGATATATCCTACGATTCCACACATAAGGTTATTTACAATTTAGTCATTAACAATTTATTTTTTCAACAGCCTCATTGATCCGGCGCAGACATTCGACAATCTGCTCTTCGGATATAGCATAGGAGAGGCGGATACAGTCGGAACAACCGAAGGCCGCACCCGATACAACCGCCACGTGTGCTTGTTCCAGCAGATACTCCGTTATAACATCTGCCTGCCCTAACGCCGTCACATCAGGGAAGAGATAGAAGGCGCCTTGTGGTTCTGTAAAACGGAAACCGGGTATATCCTTTGCAAGACGAGTAATCAGCTCACGGCGTTTAGCAAAAGAGGCCAAAATGGACTCATCCACCGGGAGGATCAATGCCGCCTCAGCTGCCGCTTGAGCCGGTACGGAAGCACACGTTATCTGTTGGCTCTGCAAGCGAATGCAAGCAGAGATAAAGGTCTTGTCTTTCGCCAATAGCCAGCCTATACGATATCCGGTCATCGCATACGCCTTGCTCACTCCATTGACTATAATAATGCGATCCGCGAAATCGGGATAGGCTGCTAACGTAACAGCAGGTTGACCATACGTCAATGCGCTGTATATCTCATCAGCCAATACAACGACATGCGGATACTCGCGTAATACGGCTATGAGTGCGTCCAACTGCGTTTTGGAATAGACAGAACCCGTTGGATTGTTTGGCGAACAAAGAAGCAGTAACTTGGTTTGAGGAGTAAGGGCATCTCTCAATTGGCCGGGTGTTAGACAATACTTGTCTTCAAAACGAGTCGGTACGTTCACTACTACTCCTTCCGCCAAGCGCACCATTTCGCTGTAACTCACCCACGAAGGCGTAGGAATAATCACTTCATCACCTGGACCGATGAGTGTTTCTATAGCACTACAAATAGCCTGCTTTGCACCTACGGTCACTATCACATCCTCTGCCGCATAAGGGATAACATTCCCTTCGCGCTTATTTTGGTGCGAGGCAATTGCTTGACGCAAAGATGGTAGTCCGGGCACGGGACCATAGTGCGACAGATGATGGTCTATCGCTGCCTTAGCGGCCATACGAATAGGTTCGGGGGTATCCATATCGGGTTCACCCAATGCCATACTAATGACATCTATGCCTTGCGCTTGCATCTCACGGCATCGCGCCGCCATCCGTAAGGTAGGCGCTTCGGCTAAACCGGCTATTCGTGTGGAAAGTGTCATATGATGATTTTATACTTTCGGGGGTGCAAAATTACTACATTTTTTTCAAATATGCAAGGGGTCGCTAACATTTTAGTGAATACACGCCTTGCAAAAACTCATAAAGAGCGGATGCGGATGCAGTACGGTGGACACATACTCGGGATGGAACTGCGTTCCGATATACCATCTGTGAGACGATACTTCCACGATCTCCACCAGCGATGCTTGGGGATTCACTCCCACACACTGCATGCCCTTCTGCTCGAACTCCTCCTTATACACATTGTTGAACTCATAGCGATGACGGTGGCGCTCTATCACGCACGACTCGCCGTAGGCCTCCGCCGCACGACTGCCGCTTCGCAGTTCACACGGATAGGCTCCGAGCCGCATCGTACCGCCTTTCTGCGTGACGGTCTTTTGCTCCTCCATGAGGTCGATCACGTTATGTGGCGTCTGCTCGTCCATCTCGCGACTGTTGGCATCCTCATACCCCAGTACGTCACGCGCAAACTCTATCACCATCATCTGCATACCCAGACAGATACCAAAGGTAGGTATGTCGTGCGTTCGGGTATATTCTGCGGCCAGGATCTTCCCCTCCGTACCGCGTTGCCCGAAGCCCGGACAGATGACGATGCCGTCCATGCCCGCCAGTCGGTCCGAGACATTCTCACGCGTGATTTGCTCGCTGTTGATAAAGCGAAGCTGCACCTTGGCATCATTGTATATGCCGGCCAGCGTCAGGCTCTCGCGGATACTCTTATACGCATCCTGCAGGTCGTACTTACCTACCAACCCGATACATACCTCACGCGTAGCGCTGTGCAGCTTGTCCAGGAAATCCTGCCACGACTGCATCGCCGGTGCTCCGTCCACAGGCATACCCGTCTTGCGCAAGATCGCCGTATCCAGTCCCTGATGAAGCATACTTACCGGCACCTCGTAGATACTCGGCATATCCTCGCTCAGTATCACGCAGTCCAAATCGACATTGCAGAACGACGCCACCTTCATACGCATCGCATCGTCCAGATGACGCTCCGTGCGCAGCACCAGGATGTCGGGCTGGACACCCATACTCTGCAGTTCCTTTACGCTATGCTGCGTCGGCTTGGTCTTCATCTCTTCCGCCGCCTTCAGATAAGGTACGTACGTCAGATGCACATTTACCGCACGGCGTCCCAGTTGCCAGCGCAACTGACGGATGGCCTCCATAAACGGCGCACTCTCGATATCTCCTATCGTTCCGCCTACCTCCGTGATGACGAAATCCAAGTGTTCTTCACCGGTATCTTCTCGTAGCATACGATGCTTGATCTCGTCCGTGATATGCGGTACGACCTGGATCGTCTTACCCAGATAGTCGCCGCGGCGCTCACGATCAATGACGGTCTTATAGATACGTCCCGTGGTCACGGAGTTGTTGCGCGTCGTATGAATACCCGTGAAGCGCTCGTAGTGTCCCAGGTCCAGGTCGGTCTCCATACCGTCCATTGTCACGTAGCACTCCCCGTGTTCGTACGGATTCAGCGTACCCGGGTCGATATTGATATACGGGTCGAATTTCTGAATAGTCACCTTATAACCTCGCGCCTGCAGTAGGTTGCCTATACTGGCCGAGATGATGCCCTTTCCCAGCGACGATACCACACCGCCGGTGATGAAGATATAGTTTGTCTGCCTTTCCATGCATTATAAGTTCTTCATTCGTTGCAATGCCTTTTCGCAATCTTCGCGCTTCGAGAAAGCGGAGAATCGCACATACCCCTCTCCCGACTCGCCAAATCCCGCACCCGGTGTGCAGACAATCTGGCAATGGTTGAGCAGATAATCAAAGAAGCTCCACGAACTATAACCCTCCGGCACGCGGCACCATATATACGGTGCATTCTCACCGCCATAGACCTCGTATCCCAGTTCTCGCAGGCCTTGTGACAACAGTCGAGCCGTCTCTTTATAATGCGCCAAGTTGGCACGAATAGCCACTTGTCCTTCGGGCGTATAGACGGCTTCCGCACCGCGCTGGGAGATATAGGAGGCACCGTTGAACTTGGTGCACTGGCGACGCATCCACATCTCGTGCAGACCCGTTTCACGGGGCACAATCGTATAGCCGCACCGCACAGCCGTGAAGCCGGCCGTCTTGCTGAAGCTGCGCACCTCGATAGCCACCTCTTCTGCACCGTCGGTCTCGTAGATGCTATGCGGCAGGTTGGGGTCTTCGATAAAGGCCTCGTAGGCAGCATCATAAATGATAATACTTTGGTTCTCGCGCGCATAATCCACCCATCGTTGCAATTGTGCGCGAGTCAGTACCGTGCCCGTCGGGTTGTTGGGGAAACAGAGATAAATGATGTCGGGACGCTTCTTAGGCAAGTTGGGCACAAAACCGTTCTCGCGGGTAGAATGTAACCATTCTATCCGGCGCCCGGCCATACGACTAGTATCCACGTACGCAGGGTAAGAAGGATCGAGGATAGCCACCTGTCCTCCCTCGGCAAAGAGTTCGCTCAGGTTACCCAGGTCACTACCTGCGCCGTCGGATATGAACACTTCGTCAGGTTCGGGATAGATGCCACGCGGCGCATAGTCATGATCGATAATAGCACGGCGAAGCCACTCATAGCCGTTCTCCAGTCCATAACCGCGGAATGTCTCGGCATGCGCCAGGTCCTCTACGGCACGATGCATCGCGTCGGTGATGACCTGCGGCAACGGCAGTGTCACATCCCCCACCCCCAGTCGCAGCAGTTCTGCCTCGGGGTGCTCGGTCTGATAGACCTTGGTGCGGTTGACGATATCGGTAAAGAGGTAGTTTCCTTTCAGATTTTGCAGATTTGTATTTAGCATCACCTTTCACCTTTCAATTTTCACCTTTCAATTTTCAATTTTCATTTCCCCCGTAAACACTTCCGTTGCAGGTCCGGTCATCTCTACGTGGCCGTAGTCAGTCAGTCGGATATGGAGTTGTCCACCTGGCAGGTTGACCGTGACGTCACGCGAGCACACACCCTGTTGGATAGCCGCTACAACGGCCGCGCAAGCACCCGTGCCGCAGGCCAGCGTCTCACCGCTACCGCGTTCCCACACGCGCATCGTCAGTTCGTGACGACTACGCACGCACACAAACTCCACGTTAGTGCCTTCTACGAAATGGGGATGGGTACTGATCTGCGGTCCCAGGGTATGAACGGGCATGTTGTCGGGCTGAGCGAAGAAGCAGATAGCATGGGGATTACCCATACTGACCTTGTCGATAGGTATCTGCTGTCCGCCCACGGGTATCTCGGTGCGTCCCATGTATTCCGGCAGTCCCATATCCACCGTAACGGAGGTCACCTTGCCATCCTCAACGGTGAGCGACAGGTTACGCACACCCGAGCGCGTCTCAAGATGAATATGTGTACGATCGGTGAGACCGTGCTCATAAACGTACTTACCTATACACCGGGAGGCATTGCCGCACATCTGTGCTTCCGAGCCGTCGGCATTGAAGATACGCATGCCGAAGTCTTCGGTCTCGCTACGGGTGATGAGCACCAGTCCGTCCCCGCCGATGCCGGTGTGCCTGTCAGACAACCGTCTCGCCAGTTCCGGCCATGGTTGGTGGGGTATCTCGCGGGCATCGACATAGATATAGTCATTGCCCAAACCATGCATCTTGGTAAAATGAAGTGTCATTTTATAATTTACAATGGGATAATTTACAATTTAGTGAACAAATAGCAGTTCTCTATATTTCGGCAGGGTCCACATCTCGTCGTCGACAATCATCTCCAGCGCATCGGCATGTTCGCGTATCTCGGCCATGAGCGGCAACACATTATCGTGGTAGGCCAGGGCCTTGCTGCGTTCGTCCGGCATGCGGTTAGCCTTATGACGCGCATCGGTCATGCTTTCCACACCCTCGAGAATAGCACCCGAGTGGTGCTCTATCTGACGAATGATACTATAGTCCATCTCGTTGAGCGAAGCCGTCTCGTCGGCCGAGAAGACCTGCTTGACGGCCAGCACATTCTGGAGCAGCATGGTCTGGTAGCGCTTGGCAGCAGGCAGCACGTGGTTGACCACCAGGTCACCCATGACACGGCTCTCGATCTGGAGTTTCTTGACGTACATCTCCCATTTCACCTCAGAGCGGCTCTCCAGTTCAGCACGACTGAGTACGCCGGTGGTCTCGAACATACGAATCGTGTCGGGCAGCAGGTATCGGTCGATAACGAGTGGCACGCTGGTCTCGCAGTCCAAGCCTCGTTTTTCGGCTTCCTGTTTCCACTCGTCGCTGTAGCCGTTTCCGTCGAAGCGGATCGCCTTGCAGGCCTGGATATAACGTTTGATCATGTCAAAGAGGACGCGTTCTTTGGGTTCGCCCTTCTCGATGCGTGCGTCCACCTCCTGTTTGAACAGCATGAGTTGTTCGGCCACAGCGGCATTCAAGGCGAGCATAGCGCCTCCGCAGTTGGCACTGGAACCTACGGCGCGGAACTCAAAACGGTTGCCGGTGAAAGCAAACGGCGAGGTACGGTTGCGGTCGGTGTTGTCCAGCAGAATCTCCGGGATATTGGCTACGCCCAGTTTCATCTCTTTCTTGGCATTGATGATGATGGCCTTGTCGGCTGAAGCCTTCTCCAGTTTGTCGAGCACCTCGGTGATCTGCTTGCCCAGGAAGACGGAGATGATAGCAGGCGGGGCCTCGTTGGCACCCAGACGGTGTTCGTTGGTGGCCGAGACGATGCTGGCCTTGAGCAAACCGTTATGACGATGCACCGCCATCAGTACGTTGACCAAGAAGGTGACGAACTGCAGGTTCTGGTAGGGGTTCTTACCCGGTGCGAGCAGGTTGATACCCGTATTGGTCTGCAGCGACCAGTTACAGTGCTTTCCACTTCCGTTGACGCCTGCATACGGCTTCTCATGGAGCAGCACACGGAAGTGATGACGCTGCGCCACGCGGTCCATGATTGACATCACAAGCAGGTTATGGTCGTTCGACAGGTTGACGTCCTCGAAGATAGGTGCCATCTCAAACTGGTTGGGGGCCACCTCATTATGACGCGTACGCACCGGTATACCGGCTTTTAGGGCTTCAAACTCCAAATCGCGCATGAAAGCCAACACGCGTTCGGGTATCGCACCGAAGTAGTGATCCTCTAGTTGCTGGTTCTTGGCGCTGGCATGTCCCATCAACGTACGGCCCGTCAGCATCAGGTCCGGACGGGCATGGTAGAGCGCCTCGTCCACGAGGAAGTACTCCTGTTCCCAGCCCAGGTTGGCATGCACGTGCTTGACCTGCTTGTCGAAGTACTGGCACACCTCGCGTGCGGCATGACATAGGGCAGCCGTCGAGCGAATCAGCGGCGTCTTATAGTCGAGCGCCTCGCCCGTATAGGCTACGAAGACGGTCGGGATACATAGGGTGTCTCCAATGAGGAATACAGGACTCGAAGGGTCCCAAGCCGAGTAACCACGTGCCTCGAAGGTGTTGCGGATACCGCCGCTGGGGAAGGACGATGCATCGGGTTCCTGCTGATAGAGCGACTCACCGCTAAACTCCTCGATGAGCGTGCCATCCGGCTTGAGCGTGAAGAACGCATCGTGCTTCTCGGCCGTACCACCCGTGAGGGGCTGGAACCAGTGGGTATAGTGGGTTGCACCATGCTCCATAGCCCATTTGCGCATACCAATGGCTACACTTCCGGCTATGTCGCGATGGATCGTGCGACCGTTGTCCACGTCGTCGAAGAGCTGGGCCAACACCTCCTGAGAGATATACTCCTTCATCCTCTCGCGCGTGAATACATCATCGGCGAAATAGTCTTTTACTCGTCCATCCGGACATAAAACGGCGACTGGTTGATGCTCCATAGCTCTTTTAATCGCATCAAAACGAACATTTCCCATACTTTTGACGTTATTTTTTATTTTTAATCAGATAAATTTTCAAAATCGACGTCAAAAGTACTACAAATATTTTAAATATGCAAATATTTTTTCATTTTTTTCGTATAAAAACTAAAAATTCACATGTCAATACCATATCTACCTCATATCTACCT
>JAFPLG010000167.1 GCA_017402895.1 Paludibacteraceae bacterium | reverse complement strand
GATGGAGGCAGCGGCATATGAAGCATGGGGCGGACTGAAGGTTATCCCGTCTATGCAAGCCTTCCTCATCCAAGTAACCGGAGAAACCGGTATGACGCTTGATTATGATGAGATGGTTCGTACGAACAAAACCAACTATAACGAGAAGCTGCATGCTCCGCAACGCTTTGCGGACGAACAGGCGACCACGCTGACGCGTCTCCGCGTAGCCGACAGCCAAACGCATACCGACCTCTACCTCTTTGAGGGAGAGAAGTTCAGCGAGGGCTTCGATAATGGCTGGGAAGCTACTTATATGGAAGGCGACGGACGTTCGGCACAGTTGTATGCGATGGCTGCGGAAGAAAAGATGGCTGTATTGGCCACGCCGGAACTCGAGGGAACGCAAGTCGGCTTCGTGCCCGGACAAGAGACGGCATACACGTTCTCTTTCACCGGCGGAACAGGCGAGTACTACCTGAACGATATCAAGGCGCAGAAGTCGGCACTCATCCAAGAAGGCAATACCTACTCGTTTGAGTATGCAAATGGTGATGATGCCAACCGATTCTATATCAGCCGAACGGCTATAGATGCGCCGGCAACTCCGACAGGTGTAAATAATACAGATGCGTCGCCAAAGGCACAGAAGTTTATCTATCAGAATAAACTCTATATCCTAAGGAACGGTGTGCTGTATGACGCAACAGGAAAAGTAGTTCGATAAAATGAAAGGTGAAAAATGAAAAGTGAAAGGAGAGTAATGATGAGAACTACGAAGATATCGATTATGGGTTATAGGTTATGGGTTATCGGAATGCTGATGTTGTTGTGTGCTGTTGAGGTGCAGGCAGTAACGTACGATACGTACAAGTCGGCATATAGTCAGTCGGCCCAGCGGACGCCCTCGATGGCAACGGCGCCACAGTCGGGATTCCAGTCGACGAGCGCCTTCTCCGACCAGTGGGCTGCGCGTGAGGAGCAGTATATCAATTCTGACGGTTCGGTCAACGGTGAGGCTTACGGAATAGGGCGGAGGCCCGGGCTCAGAAAAGATGCGGTAGCTCCACCGCCAAATCCTGATGATCCGGATGAGAACGAAGATGACGGTAATACCCCCATCGGCGATGCGCTGTTGCCACTGATGCTCCTTGCGATAGGGTATTGGGTAGTAAGAAAAAGAAATAGAACTCTAGAGCACTAGGGCTCTAGAATTCTGGAATACTAGTAATAATGAAAGTACAAACATCCATAGTATTGATTTTTACCCTTCTGTTGGCAGGATGCGCATCACGGGAACTCGGGCGGAAAGAGTCGGAGACCAAGGTGCGTTATAGCCGCGAGATGATCAACGCCCGCATGAGTGCTTGGCACAACAAAGATGCGGAGGTGGGTTTCCCGAACGCCAACAGCACCAACGGAACGGTTCTTCCGGCCGTAGAGGCCACGTGGGACTATGTGCCGGGTGTGGTAGCCAAGGGCATACTGGATGTATGGGAATTATATCAAGACTCCGCTTGGGCTGACGCCTGGTATATCGGTCTGGCGGATTGGGCAAACCAGCAGCAAGCCAGCGACCGACCCGGCATACTGGATGACCTGAATTGCACGAAGGTGTTCGTAGGCCTCTACCGCGGCGCGAAACCCGGCGGACGGTTTGAGAATGCCGATCGTGCGGCCTACTACATGGAACAGATGCGTCGCGGCGCACGCGGACTGGCCGAACACAAGCGGCTCTACTCGATAGCCGAAGGAGGTGCGGCTGGCGGATGGATGCACAAGGCAACGGACGACCCCGCGAAGAGTTACTGGGGTCAGATGTGGTGCGACGGTGCCTATATGGGACCGGCCCTGCTGGCGCAACTAATAGCAGCCGGAGCGACCGACGGAACCGACCTGGGGTGGGACGATGTGATACGGCAGTTCACAGCTTCGTGGCCCTATCTATGGGATCCGGAGAAACGGCTGCCTTACCATGTGCTCTTCACGGATATAACTACTAATAAGAACGCGCGCGTATTACGCGAGAGCGGACATCTATATCCCTGTGCATTGGACCCCGAGATCTATCGCTCGGAGGAATACTGGGGACGGGCTGCCGGTTGGTATATACTGGCGATAGTGGATGTGCTGGAGGCGATGGATCAGACCGGCGCTGACAAGCAGTACGCCGAAGGCTATCGTACGCTGCGCGACTACCTAAACCAATTGGCAGACGGACTGGTGGCGCGTCAGGATAGAAAGACCGGCTGCTGGTATCAGTTGTTGCAGTACGGGCCGGAGAAATGCGCTACGCAGGGCAAGGATGATACGGGATCGACGCGATACAGCAACGTAAGCGAAGGCGGCACTCAACGGAACTACCTGGAGTCATCGGCTTCGTGCCTGATTACAGCCGCGCTGCTCAAGGGTTCGCGTCTGGGGTATATCCAGCATGCGGAAGCGGGCCGACGCGGCTACGAGGGTATCATCCGTCAGTTTGTACAGAGGGGAAACATTACCTCCAGTTGCCAGTCGGCGGGACTGAGTGCAGACCGTAACGGATCGGCCGCCTACTACCTGATAGGCAAGGATGTGCCCATCCAGGATAACACCGAGGGTAAGGTGCTGGGCGCCTTTCTGATGGCGGCGGGAGAGTATGAGAGAGGTGAAAAGTGAAAGGTGAAAGGTGAAAGGGGGGGGGGAACATTTATAATTGATGCGCTGCGCGCCTATTGCTTCGCGGCGGGGCCGCGATTGCTGCAAGCAAAGCTTGCTTTTTTGGATAGAAAAAAACATAAAAAACCCCTTTGCTTGCAATAACGCTTTTCAGCGTCCTTGAGTGCTCGCCCAGTCAGCCTACTTATAAATAAATTTATGTAGTCCGCCAGGACGATCCCTCACATCCGAAGGATGTAATTGCAATCAAAGGAAATAAACAAAAAAAAACATTTATAATTGATGCGCTACGCGCCTATTGCTTCGCGGCGGGGCCGCAATTGCTGCAAGCAGAGCTTGCGGGGATGTGAAGAATTGTTTTTTAGGTTTATGTCCTCGAGAGTTTGGAACTCCATTGTAGTGTGGATTTGGACGCGAGCGGATGTGGAATGCTCGCATACCGTCAGCCGAACGTGAACAAGGACACAAGGAGCACAACGTGCTACCAAACTCGAAGAGGGGTTTTATCGGTTTTTGTTAAAACCATTAAAGAAAAGTCGAGAGACGAAACAAATTGAAAAGTGAAAGGTGAAAGGATGCTAAACATCTCCATTGTATTATATCATCCCCGTTGGGAACAAGAGGTGCTGCCACTTGTTCAGGAGTTGTTGCGCGTCAAGTGTCTGAGGAAGATATATCTGGTGGATAATTCGGAAGAAGAGGCGAATGGCGAATGGTTAGAGGCGAACGCTAATGGACAAAAGCCAAAAGCCAAAAACCAAAAGATTCGATACATGCATATGTCATCGAATCTGGGTTACGGCCGGGCGCATAATGTGGCTTTGCGCGAGAGCGTGTTCTACCGTACGGAATTTCACTTGGTGATGAATAGTGATATTCAGGTTCGGGCAGAAGATATCGACGCGATGTATGCCTTTATGCAGGCGCATCCGGAAGTGGGACAACTGATGCCGAAGGTGCTGAACCCCGATGGCACACAACAATTCCTGGCTAAGCGACTGCCTTCGCCGATAGATGTCTTCGGTCGCAGGTTTCTGCCCGAGTGGATGATGGCACGTCGGAATCGCCGGTACGAATTGCGCGACCTGGATCTCAGTCGTCCGCATAATGTGCCCTATTTGAGCGGGTGTTTTATGTTTCTGCGTATGGAGGCGGTTCTTCAGGCCCGGCTGTTTGACGAGCGCTATTTTATGTATCCCGAGGATATAGACCTCACACGCACTATCCATCGAGATTGGCTCACGCTCTATTATCCCGAGTGGACCATCACGCACGTACACGCACACGAATCATATAAGGATAAGCGCATGCTCCGGATCCATATCCAAAACATGTGTCGCTACTTCAATAAGTTCGGCTGGCTCTTCGACAGCGAACGCCGCCGCTTCAACCAACTAACCTAAAAAAACAAATACTACATATCATGAAAAAACACCTCTCTCTTATGCTTTTGGCCCTGCTGGTCGCCATGACCGCTGCGGCAAGCACCTTCTTCCCTTCGCGAACCGACTTCCGCGATGAGCAGATCTATTTCGTCATCACCACCCGTTTCTACGATGGTGACCCAACGAACAACACCCAGTGTTGGGACAACCACTCCAAGAATGCCGGCGACCCTGCTTGGCGAGGCGATTTCAAGGGACTGATCGAGAAACTCGACTATATCAAAGCCCTCGGTTTTACCGCCATATGGATCACGCCCGTCGTAGAGAACGCTTCGGGTTATGACTACCATGGCTACCATGCCCACGACTTCTCCAAGGTGGACCATCGCTACGAGTCGGACGACGTCAGTTTCCAGACACTCATCGACGAAGCCCACAACCGCGGCATGAAGATCATCCTGGATATCGTGCTCAACCATACAGGCAATTTTGGCGAAGCCAACCTCTGCCGTCTTTTCAATCGCGACTGGACCAAAGACCAGAGCCAACTCAGCGAGTGCATGGTGCCTTATACCCAGTCTCAAGGTGGTCTGCTGCCCAACAACTATAGCGACCTCGAGGGTAGTAAGCAATATGCCGCACGACTCTCTAAGATGAAAAACTCCTCCGACGAGAACGGCGCTAAGAAGAACAACGACAGCCATAACTACTGGCACCACTACGGCAACTTCAACTGGGATGAGCCCAACCGCTGGTTTGCCCAGATTGCAGGCGACTGCGTGGACCTCAATACCGAAAATCCTGCCGTCTACAACTACCTCATCCAGTGCTACACCACGTTCATCAACATGGGTGTCGACGGCTTCCGTATCGATACCGGAGGACATATCCCTCGCCTTACGTTCAACAAAGCCTTCATCCCTGCATTCCAAGCCGCAGGCGAAGCAGCCAAATCCAAACGTGGCGGCACGCCGTTTTATATGTTTGCCGAGGTATGCGCACGCTATAGCTCGATACTCTATCGCGATCAGGCTTGCCTCAGTCCCTTCTACTATACCTGGGCTGAGTCGCGCGACTATGCGTGGGACAACACCCCCGATTCGTGGAACAGCCTCGTCGAATACGAAGGTTCGGTCTGCACCTCACATACCAACTGGCAGTCCTGCTGGCAGCAAGGCCAGGACGACAAGGGAGGACTATCGTCTCAACCTACCTCCCAGAACGCCCTGCTCAGCGGCAACAACTACCATACGCCCGACTACTCCAAGGCTTCCGGACTCCACGTCATCGACTTCACCGAGCACTGGAACTTCACTACAGCCTCCGGGGCGTGGAATATAGCCAAACCCTCTAACGATAAGTACTACAACGACGCTACGTGGAATGTCGTCTATGTCGATTCCCACGACTATGCACCCGACAACGCGCCGCAGGACAAGCGCTTTAGCGGTTCGCAGGATACATGGGCCGAGAACCTCTCGCTCATGTTCACCCATCGCGGCATACCCTGCCTCTACTACGGTTCCGAGGTGGAGTTCCAGAAGGGTAAACTCATCGACCAGGGCACCAATATCGCCCTCAAGGAGTCAGGCCGTGCCTATTTCGGCGGCTATATCAAGGGAACGGTCAACACCACCGATTTCGCTGAGTACAACTCCGCAACGGGCAACCTCAAAGCCACCCTCTCTCATCCGCTTGCGCAGCATATCCAGCGCCTGAGCAAGATCCGTATGGCTGTGCCTGCGCTCCGCAAGGGCCAGTACTCCGTGGAAGGTTGCTCTGGTTCGTTTGCCTTCAAGCGCCGCTATACCGATGCTTCGACGGATAGTTATGCCCTCGTCTGCATCTCCGGCAATGCCACGTTCTCAGGCATCCCCAACGGCACCTATACCGACTGCGTCACGGGCGATGTGAAGACCGTCACCTCCGGCTCTCTGTCCGCCTCCTGCAGCGGCAAGGGCAATATACGCGTATATGTCCTCTCTACCTCCAAGACACCCGCACCCGGTAAGATTGGCGAGGACGGTAAGTATATCTACACCTCTACGGCTAAGTCTATCCCCGAACCTACATGGGATGGTACGCAGATGGAGCTGACCGAAGATACGGGCGACGATACACCTACCCAGATTATTGAGCCTTGTCTCTCGGACGCCAACGAGCATGCCGCTTTCTTCCATCGCTCATCCGATTTCGGCACGTCGATCAACTGCTATATATGGCATACCGGAACGGGTAAGACCGTCCAGGTCTGCGGCGGATGGCCCGGCAAGAAAGCTACGGCCCTCGGCAACGACAACTATAAGTTCGTCATCCCATCCGATGCTGGTGCTATCGACGCTTCGTGGATGATCATATGGAATGATGGTAGCGGCAACCAGACACCCGACCTCAAGTACCAAGACCAGTACCTCTATTCGGGCAACAACAAAGGTAGTATCAAAGCCACCTCTATCGTCTCCGCTATATGCGCACCAGAGACGGCGATCGATGTCCTACCGACCGCAACTACGAATCGAAAAGTGCTGATTGGAAACCAGTTGTACATCATCCTGCCCGACGGCACCACCTACGATGCCCAAGGACGCAAAATCAACTAGGTCTCAAATAGAAAGAAGGCGATATGTCAAGTAGCAGGAATAGACGAGCAGCAGGATTGCTCCGCCCCAGCGCTTGACTTCGCGTTCTTTGTTGGTCTTCACGAATAGCCAAACCAATATACTGCCCAACGCGGCCATCAGCGCATCCAACTCGATGCCGTCGTAATCCGGCAGCGGACGGATCGTGGCACTCGTAGCCAATACGAAGAAGACATTGAAGATATTCGAGCCGATGACGTTTCCCAGGGCGATGTCGGAATTTTTCTTAAAGGCCGCGATGACGGATGTGGCCAGTTCCGGCAACGACGTGCCCAGCGCCACGATGGTTAGTCCAATGATCGCTTCGCTCACGCCGCAGCGTACCGCTATATCTACCGCACTCTTCACAATCAACTCGCCGCCTACTACTAGTCCCACCAGTCCTCCGATGATGAGGGCGATAGCACGCCGTACAGGGATCTCCCCTCCTTTTAGGGAGGGGGCGGGGGTAGGCTCTTCCATTTCCTCCTGATGCTCCTTCGCATGGCGGAATGTGTTGTAGAGAAAATAGCAGAACAGCAGCAGCAACAGGATGCCTCCCACTCGTCCTACGCCGCGTTCGGTCTCGCCAAACGGCAACTGGATAGCCACAAACGCCACCACCAGCACACCCGCAATAATTGACATGGGAATGTCAAAGTCGCGACTCCTCTTCTGCGATACAACAGGATAAACCAATGCTGTCAGTCCCAGGATAACAAAGGTGTTGATGATATTGGAACCCAGAATATTCGTGAGAGCAAGATCCGTGCTGCCCTCTGCTACGGAGAACATATTCACTACAAACTCCGGCATACTCGTGCCAAACGCCACTACGGTCAGTCCGATTACCAGGTCGCTGATGCCAAAACGCTTCGCGATAGCCGATGCTCCATCCACCAGCCAGTCAGCACCCTTGACCAACGCCACAAAACCGACGACAATCAGCACCGCCGCTACCCACCATCCATATGCCAATAAATTCTCTATCATTTTTTAGATGTTAAGAAATTGTTTTTTGTGTTTATTTCCTTTGGACGGCTGTTACCGCCGTTAGCGGTGAGGGTTCGCTCTGACGAGCTATGGGAAATGTATTTACCGGTAGGTTGGCGGAGCGGGCATTCATGGGCGCTGCCAAGCGCTACAGACGTTCAAAGGGGTTTTTAATGTTTTTTTCTACTAAATAATAATTACACGTTGAACAAAAAATGCATAATATCTCCATCCTGTACCAGGTAATCCTTACCTTCGATACCCAGTTTGCCGGCAGCGCGACATTGCGACTCGCCGCCCAGTGCGATATAGTCTTCGTACTTGATCACCTCCGCACGGATAAAGCCGCGCTCGAAGTCGGTATGGATCACACCCGCACACTGCGGCGCTTTCCATCCGGCCTTGAAGGTCCATGCACGCACCTCGTCGCTTCCGGCCGTCAGGAACGTACGCAGGTCGAGTAGCGCATAAGCAGCCTTTATCAGTCGGTTGACGCCGCTCTCCTTGAGTCCCAGTTCTTCCAGAAACATCTGGCGTTCCTCATACGTCTCCAGTTCGGCTATCTCGCTCTCAATCTTGGCTGCCAGCACCAATACTTGTGCGTTTTCTTCCTTAACGGCATTTTTGACTTGCTCGACGTACGCGTTTCCGTTTACGGCACTTGCCTCATCTACGTTGCATACGTACATCACGGGCTTGTTGGTCAGCAGAAACATCTCGCGGGCACAGGCTTCCTGGTCTTTGTTGTCCAGTTCTACCGTACGTGCATTCCGTCCTTGTGACAATGCCTCGCGGTATTTCTCCAGCACTTCGAGCGCCAGTTTGGCTTGCTTGTCGCCTCCGGCGCGGGCTGCTTTCTCGCATTTTTGGATACGACTCTCAACGGTCTCCAGATCCTTGAGTTGCAATTCCGCATCGATGATCTCCTTGTCGCGAACCGGATCTACCGTACCATCTACGTGCACCACATTATCGTCGTCGAAGCAACGCAGCACGTGGATGATGGCGTCTGTCTCACGGATGTTGGCCAGAAACTTATTGCCCAGTCCTTCGCCTTTGCTCGCACCCTTCACCAGTCCGGCTATGTCCACTATCTCGACCGTCGTCGGTATCACGCCGCGCTCCGGCTTGCATAGTTCGCCCAGTTTGATCAGTCGTTCGTCCGGAACGGTAATCACGCCTACGTTGGGTTCTATC
>JAFPLG010000166.1 GCA_017402895.1 Paludibacteraceae bacterium | reverse complement strand
GTTTGTTGGTCGGGATAACCACAACGTCCAGTTTGTAGATATTCCAGAACTCACCCGCCTCGGTCTCGGCCGTACCGGTCATACCGGCCAGTTTGTTGTACATACGGAAGTAGTTCTGGAGCGTGATGGTTGCGAAGGTCTGCGTAGCTGCTTCTACCTTCACATTCTCCTTGGCTTCTACGGCCTGGTGGAGTCCGTCGCTCCAACGGCGACCCTCCATGATACGGCCGGTCTGCTCGTCCACAATCTTCACCTCACCGTCCGTGATGATATAGTCTACATCTTTCTCAAACAGCGTATAGGCCTTGAGCAACTGATGCACAGTATGTACGCGCTCCGACTTGACGCTGTAGTTCGTCAGTATCTCATCTTTCTTCTGCTGGCGCTCCTCGGCCGAGAGTCCGGTCTCGTGCTCCAGTTCTGCCATCTCGCTTCCTACGTCGGGCAGCACGAAGAACTTCGGGTCGTCGGTCGAACCCGTCAGGGCATCGATACCCTTATCGGTCAACTCAATCGACTTGTTCTTCTCGTCGATAACGAAATAGAGTTCGTCGGTGGCGATATGCATGTTCTTCTCGTTCTCCTGCAGATAGAACTCCTCGGTCTTCTGCAGACGCACTTTTACGCCGGGCTCCGAGAGGTACTTGATCAGCGCCTTCGACTTAGGCATACCCTTGAAGCAGCGGAACAAAGCCAATTCGCCTTCTTCTTTCACCTTCGGATCCTCCGAACCCATCTTCTGCTTGGCCTCGACGAGCAACTTCGTTGTCAGTGTCGTCTGATTCTTGACCAGTCGCTCTACGCGGTCTTTGTATTCGTCAAACATCTGGTCTTCGCCCTTCGGCACCGGACCGGAGATGATAAGCGGCGTACGGGCATCGTCAATCAGCACCGAGTCCACCTCATCCACGATGGCGTAGTTGTGACCACGTTGTACCAGATCCATCGGACTGATAGCCATGTTGTCACGCAGGTAGTCGAAGCCGAACTTGTTGTTCGTACCGAATGTGATATCGCATGCATAAGCCTTACGGCGTTCATCGCTATTGGGTTTGTGCTTGTCGATACAGTCTACGGTCAGTCCGTGGAACATATAGAGCGGACCCATCCACTCCGAGTCACGGCGTGCCAGATAGTCGTTGACCGTCACTACATGCACACCCTCATGGGTTAGTGCGTTGAGGAATACCGGCAGTGTAGCCACCAGCGTTTTACCCTCACCAGTAGCCATCTCGGCTATCTTACCCTGGTGCAGAACGACACCACCGATCAACTGAACGTCATAGTGGATCATGTCCCATGTCACCTCGTTGCCACCGGCTGTCCAGTGGTTGTAGTAGATGGCTTTCTGTCCTTCTATCTCGACAAAGTCGAATCGCTCGTCAGCCGCCAGGTCACGGTCCATCTGCGTAGCCGTCACCTCTATCGTCTCCGACTCAGCAAAACGGCGCGCGGTCGATTTAACGATAGCAAATGCCTCCGGCAGGATCTCCATCAACTCGGCCTTGTAGGTCTCCTTGATCTCCTTCTCCAGTTTATCTACCTCGTCATATACCTTTTCGCGTTTGTCAATCTCGAGCGATTCAATCGAAGCCTTCAGTTCCTGAATGCGGTTCTTCTTGTCAGCCACAGCTGCCTGCAGACGGTCCATCAGCGCCTGGCTGCGGGCACGCAATGCATCATTGCTTAGCGTATCAATTTCCTCGTACGCTGCCTTGATTTTCTCCACGTATGGCATGATCTCGCGCATGTCTTTCTGCGACTTATTGCCAAACAGTTTCGTGATAAGTTCTACAAAATTCATATCTTGTCGTTTCTATATTTTCAGTCAAAATTCATTTACACGATTTCTATACAACAAAAATCGTGCAAAATTACTACAAATTATTGAAATGTGCAAGATTTTGGCAGAAAAAATATCGTCTATGCTCGCATAAGCAGTATTTTTCTGCCAAAAGATTGACGTTTGCACTATAGTGCGAACGTTATTTCGGAGGGAACCCACCCTTCGGACGAAGGGAAGGGGCGTGCCGAAATTACTGCTTTTTTTCCGCGAACGCCCTATAAAACTCCGTGACTGCCACAATACCGCGGCGCCACACGTCCAGGTCCATCGACTCGTTGGGCGAGTGAATCGCGTTCTGCTCCAGTCCGAAGCCCATCAATATGGTCTTCAGTCCCAGTATCTGCTCAAAGGCGGCGATGATAGGTATACTCCCACCACGACGAGCCGCAAGGGGACGCTTGCCAAAAGCCAACTCGAATCCTTTTTCTGCCGCCTTGTAGGCCGGAATGTCTATCGGGCATACATAGCCTTGTCCGCCGTGCATCGGTATTACCTTAACGCGCACACCCTTCGGCGCGATCTGTTGCATATAGTCGGCAAAGGCACGCGATATCTCTTCGTGGTCTTGATTGGCCACCAGTCGGCACGACACCTTGGCGTAGGCCTTGCTGGGCAGAACGGTCTTACTGCCCTCGCCCGTATAGCCGCCCCACATACCGCATATGTCGAACGACGGGCGACATGAGTTGCGCTCCAGTGTCGAATAGCCTGTCTCGCCAAACACGTCATCTACATCGATGGCAGCGTTGTACTTTTCTTGCGAGAACGGTATCTGAGCGATCATCTCACGCTCGGCTTCCGGGATAGGCAGCACCTTGTCGTAGAAGCCCGGGATGGTGATACGTCCGTCCCCGTCTACCACTTTTGCCAGCATCTCGCACAGGGCATTCAGGGGGTTCTTCAC
>JAFPLG010000165.1 GCA_017402895.1 Paludibacteraceae bacterium | reverse complement strand
GCCGTCAGCTCGTACGCACCCGTTGTCTCGCCCGTGACGAGCAGTTCGTCGGTAGCCTGCACGGCCTCAACAGCCTCTACGTAGAACTCAGCTACGCTCAGCTGCTTGAAGAAATTGGTACATTTGCCCACGAACACTTTCTTGCGCGTAGCCTGACTGCCATAGTGGCGGGTCCACTCGCCCAGGCGTTGTCCCTGGTAGTAACCGTCCCAGAAGCCGCGGTTGAAGACGCGCGAGAGACGTTCGTCCCAAGCCTGAATCTTCCGGTCTATCTCGTCGTTCGCCTCCTGCCACTCGCCCCGTTGCCATGCCTCCACGGCTTCGCGATAGCAGCTGACCACGGTCTTCACATACTCCGGTCCGCGGGCACGTCCTTCGATCTTCAGCACCCGTACGCCGGCATCCAACATCTTGTTGAGAAAACCAATCGTCTTCAGGTCCTTGGGCGACATGATATACTCGTTATCGATGTCCAGTTCCAGGTCCGACGACTTATCCCGCACGGTATACGCACGGCGGCATACCTGCATACAAGCCCCGCGGTTGGCGGAGTGCCCCAGGTTGTTCAGGCTCAGGTAGCACTTGCCACTCACGGCCATGCATAGCGCGCCGTGACAGAACATCTCGATGCGCAAGGGTTCGCCCTTCGGACCGCATATATGCTGCTCACGGATATCGCGGTAGATAGTGGCCACCTGGTCCATATTCAGTTCACGGGCCAGCACCACCACATCGGCAAACTGCGCATAGAAACGCAGCGCCTCGGTATTGGCGATATTGAGTTGGGTGGACAGGTGCACCTCTACGCCTACCTCGCGGGCATACTGCATCACGGCGATGTCGCTGGCGATAATCGCACTCAGTCCGGCTTCGCGGGCGTGGTCCACTATCTCGCGCATCAGCGGCAGGTCCTCTGGATACATGACGGTATTGAGCGTCAGGTAGGTCTTCACGCCCGCTGCGTTGCATCGTTCCACGATGGTGTGCAGGTCAGCCGTGGTGAAGTTGGCCGAACTGCGGGCACGCATATTCAGATGCTCAATGCCGAAATAGACGCTGGTAGCGCCCGCCTCGATAGCGGCCGCCAAACTCTCCCAGCACCCTACCGGCGCCATGATCTCGATATTTGAGCATTCAGTTTTCAGCATTCTGTTTTCAGACTTCAGATTTCAATTGTCTTTCGACTTTCGACTTTGAGCGAAGCGGTCTTTCGACTAGATTTCAGATTTCACCTTAAGCAGGAATTCTGCGATCTGGACGGCATTCAGAGCAGCACCCTTGCGGATCTGGTCGCTCACGCACCAGAAACTGAGTCCGCATTCGTTGGTCAGGTCCCGACGGATACGTCCGACATATACCGGGTCCTTTCCGCTCAGGAAGAGCGGCATCGGGTACTCGTTCTCTGCGGGGTTGTCCATCAGCACGCAGCCTTCCGACGTACGGAAAGCCTCGCGGGCTTCGGCAGTCGAGATAGGACGTTCGGTCTCCACCCACACGGCTTCGCTATGGGCACGCAACGAGGGCACGCGCACACAGGTGGCACTCACGCGGATATCAGAGTGCATGATCTTGCGTGTCTCGTTGTGCATCTTCATCTCCTCCTTGGTATAGTCGTTGTCGGTGAAGACATCGATATGGGGGATGACGTTGTAGGCCAGCTGGTGCTGGAACTTACGAACGGTGGCTGGTTTTCCGTCCAGCACTTCGCGATATTGTGTCTCCAGCTCCGCCATAGCCTGCGCACCCGCACCCGAAGCGGCCTGGTAGGTAGCTACGTGTACACGGCGGATATGGCTCAGGCGTTCGATAGCATGGAGCGCCACTACCATCTGTATCGTGGTGCAGTTGGGGTTGGCGATGATGTTACGCGGACGGCAGAGGGCATCTTGGGGATTGACCTCCGGCACTACCAACGGCACATCTTCGTCCATGCGGAACGCGGAAGAGTTGTCGATCAGCACAGCACCATAGCGGGTGATGTCGTCCGCGTACTCGCGTGATACGCCTGCGCCCGCGCTGGCAAAAGCAATATCGACGCCCCGGAAGGCGTCGTCGTGTTGGAGCAATTGCACGGTGTGCGGTTGTCCCCTGAATATATAGGTCTGTCCGGCGCTACGTTGCGAACCGAACAATCTTAGTTCTGTGATAGGAAACTGCCGCTGTTCGAGAACACGCAGCAGTTCCTGTCCTACGGCGCCGGAGGCGCCTACAATAGCAATCGTCATGGTTTGATTTATGCGAGCGCTACAGTTACGTCCTCTTTGCCCTCAGCAAAAGTCAGTTTGCCCTCGCGAGCCAACCAACCCAGTGCCAGGTAGAGGTCTTCGTTCTTCAGTTTGGTAGCTTTCTTCAAAGCCTTGAGTGCCAGAGCACCGTTCTCGAGAGCAGCCCATACCAGACCTGCGTTCTCGCCAATCTTAGTTACGTTCATAATACAAATAAAACCTTAAATATTTTGACTAATTCGGGTGCTTCAAGGGGCACCCTGCCCTATTATATTTGTCTTTCTTTTCTGGGGTCCCCGACGAACTGCTAGCGAGGGGTCGCGATAGTTCGTGGGGAGTGGGAGCGGAGTCCCCGAACACTTTAACAAATCTGCGATTTGGTCCGTGTGCGAGGGTGACGACGCGTTATTCTTCCCACTTCTTGAATATCAGACAGGCGTTGTGTCCGCCGAATCCGAAGGTGTTGGTCAGCGCATAGCGCAGGTCACGCTTCTGTGCCTTACCGAAGGTGAAGTTGATGCGATAGTCGATCTGCTCGTCCTCATCATCGGCCGAGTGGTTGATAGTCGGCGGCACGATACCGTTCTTGAGCGCCATGATGCAAGCCATCGACTCAACGGCACCCGTAGCACCAATCATATGACCCGTCATCGACTTGGT
>JAFPLG010000164.1 GCA_017402895.1 Paludibacteraceae bacterium | reverse complement strand
GGTCTGTGCCTCATTTGCACCGAAGGCGGCATAGTGGCGTGTATTGTTCTTGTCAACAGAGAAGATATAGGCATCACGAATACGCATTGCGCCCGCCACTTGCGTGTTGATATCCACAAATACCTTCGGATTCGAGAACGGTAGACTGGATCTGGTCAGGAACTCTAGATCTCCCCAACTCTCAGCCAGGTCAACCAGCGCCTCATCGTGCATGGCAGCAGACGGCTCGAACATACCCCAGATAGCCTTGTACGTCAGGAACTGAACATCCAGTTGATAATCAAATCCGGCATCCTTCGGTACATTCACCACTTGTCCATTCGGGATCGTAAACGTGAAGTGAACCATGAATTGTACGGAGTCAACCACGTTGGTCACGTACTCGGGTAGGGTGGTCGGATGAAGATTCTTCATCAGCACGATACTAAAGTTGTCTACGTTGGTCTCAACGCGCTGACCATAGGCATTGTACTGCGAGAAATTAGGATCCGTCTTGTCATAGACCACCATCGTGTTGCCGGCGGGACGGTGAACACGTGTGCCCAGATCCAGCGTTACGCGGTCGATCCACTCCCACTGCAGCGGCAGGTTGTTCTTTGTGCGAATCGTCGAAGCAAAACTGGCCACTTCTATCAGCGCACTGTCCAGACGCTCTTTGCCGATGGAGTCCGGGTGGTTGATACCATTCAGTTTTACCGTTAGCGGGAAGTCCAGCGTTACGGGGATTCCCAGTCCGGTTACTTGACGGTTGTCACCAATCTGCGTGTACACGTCCAGTTTGTCGTACACGTTCAGGTTGAGGTGAGCACTCGGGATGTAAGCCGCCAGATCCAACTGGTGATAGTCGCGGGCGATATGGAAAGTGTCTTTCCACGTGATCACACCACGGTTTTCAGTAGAGTCAATGTAGATGTTGTTGCCGAGTTTGCCGACAAAGTCGCCAAGCGTGGCACTCATGCTACCAATCGGCAGCGCAATGCCCAGTTCCAGTTCGGAGCGGGTGTCGATATTCGACACGTCAACATCCGACCTACAGCCGACAAATAAACTGCCGACAAGCACAACGGAGATGAGCACTCGTAGTTGATAGATTTTCATTGTGTTGATTGTATTAAATTGAGTTAAAAATAGAACTTACACATATTCCGCTGCAAAATTACAAAAAATTTTTGATATATGCAAGCATATATAAAAAAATCCCGCATTTTTGCGAGATTTTTTTTCTTTAGCCTTTAACCATTAGCCTTTAGCCATTCGCCTACAACTCATTGGTGTCGAGTAGAATAGTAACAGGGCCGTCGTTGATAAAATCAACCTGCATGTCTGCGCCGAAACGACCGGTCTCAACGCGGAAACCATACTGCTCACGTAGCTGTCTATTGAAATAGTCGTAGAGTGGAGAAGCTTGCTCGGGGCGGGCTGCACGGATAAAAGAGGGGCGGTTGCCCATGCGGCA
Source organism: Paludibacteraceae bacterium (assembly GCA_017402895.1). GTDB lineage: Bacteria > Bacteroidota > Bacteroidia > Bacteroidales > Paludibacteraceae > Colicola. Next base: position 2,355 of record JAFPLG010000164.1, on the reverse strand, counting down.
GTCGGCATAGAGCGTAAACTGAGAGATACTCAATATGGCGCCATTGATATCGCGCAGAGACAGGTTCATTTTTCCCTCTGCGTCTTCGAATACGCGCAAATGGGCTATTTTTTTAGCCAAAAGGTCGGCCTCTGCCTGTGTATCAGTATCGGTGAAACCCACTAGGAGCATATACCCCCTGTCTATTCGGCCAACGGCATTGCCATTGATACGTACCTCGGCACGGCTACAACGCTGGACAACGACTCGCATAAGGTGAGGCGAAAAAGATAGGATTAGTCCTCAATGCGGAGGAACTTGTAGCGCTTGCTGAAGATGAGCTCCATATTGTCGTTGAGCTCGAGCTCGAGATGCGCATTATCCACGGTATACTCCGTAATAGTTGCTTTCGGGAAAGTCTTCTGCGCATACTCCAGAATCTTCTCGGGAATGAGTTGGAGGTTGACACCTGCCCAGTTCTCGACCTTGCGAAGGAGTCCTTTGTGGTTGTAGCTGATCTTGGTACCGTCAGAGAGGTTGAACGCATAAATGCGTTGACGGAAGACTTTCTCGACCGTGATATACTGGATCTGGTCGGCCGTGAAGAGCTTCTGGAACTCAGTCTGAACGGGTTGCGGCACGTTTTCAAAAGCAACCGGTTGTTTACCCTTGGCGCTAATGGTGAGACTCATGATGCAGAGCAATGCTGCAAGAAATAGTGATTTTTTCATAATGCTATTTTGATTTTTGTTTGTCCGAATTATTGGGGCCTCCGGCAACTGCTAGCGCACGGAGTACCGAACGCGACTGCAAAGGTACAACAAAAAAACGGAATAGGCAATAGTTGCGAAATAAAAAACAACTTTATATAAAATTTAGGCAAAAAAACTTCTTGTTTAGCGCAACCAATAGACGCGCTCCGTGGATCGGGTGAGGGCTGTATACAACCAACGCAGATAAGCGATGCGTTCTTCCGCTGACGCCATGCGTTCTGCGTCGTTGATGATCATGCCCGGATCGATATAAACATGCCGCCACTGTCCACCTTGAGCCTTGTGGCACGTCACTGCATAGGCAAACCGTACCTGCAGGGCGTTGTAATAGGGCGATTGGAAGATGAGTTTTGTGCGCTCCTTGCGGTTCTTAATCTCCGGATAATCCTCCTCGATGGCGGCAAAGAGTTGTTTTTGCATCTTATAACTGGCTTCGGGCGTATCTGTAAAGAGCGTGTCGAGCCATACGAGCGCATCAATCTCATAGTCGTAGTCTACAGCTCGCAGACTGGCCTCGACAAACTGAAAACCGTACATCTCATGCTGGTTGCGCGTGCGGACCACTTCCAACGAGTCGCCGTTTGCCAGAAAGTCAATGCCTTCGTACTCTTGCGTCCAGAAGTAGTTGTTCTTGCTTACCATCAATCGGTCGCCCGTCGAGAACTGGTCTTCCTTCCATAGAATACGCGCTCTTACTCCCTGATTATACAGATTTGTTGCCTTGTTGCTGCGGGTGATAATAAGCGTTTCCTCTTCTCCCACTTCCCGATAACTCTGTTCTAGTTGTTCTACGACCTCCGCCCCGCTCAGTCGAATCAGGTCCGCTGCCGGCTCCGGTTTCAGTTGCTCTATGTTGACGGAGAAAGGATCGTTCAGTAGCGTGCGCAATCTGGTGGCATTGGCAAGAATACCGCTGTCCAGCGCCTGTCGAGCTACTTGCGTGAGTGTGAAATGACGGATATGCAGACCGTACCCCGCCATATGGTCTGCTGACAGAGCGGGACTCTGGTTGGTGCCCACCGGTGGTAACTGCGCCGTGTCGCCCAGCAGAAGCATATGACAACCGTGTCCTTGGTAAACGAATTGTACCAAGTCATCTAGGAGATTGCCGCTACCGAACGAGGTGTTGTCGCGTGTGGCGGAGATCATCGACGACTCATCCACGATAAATAGCGTGTTTTCATGCTTGTTCTCGGCCAGCGAAAACGATTCTATGCCCAATTGTTCTTGGCGGTATATATACTTGTGTATCGTATACGCTGGTCGCTCTGCATAGCGTGCAATCACTTTTGCGGCTCGTCCGGTCGGGGCCAGTAGAACACAGGGCTGACTCAGTTTCTCCATCGCGCGAACCAGCGCCGAAACAACGCTTGTCTTTCCTGTCCCCGCATAGCCGCTTAGGATGAAGGCTTTTCGCTCTTCTGTGGACACGAGATACTGACCGAGAACCCGAAACAGGTTCTCTTTCTCTTCGTTCGGATCGAATGGCAGTTCCGCCCGAATACGCGATATGATGAAATCTTCTAGCACGTTCTCTGCCGCTTTTCTATATACATTCTGTCCGTTTCTCGAATATTAGTCGAGACTATGTCGTATCCCACCC
>JAFPLG010000163.1 GCA_017402895.1 Paludibacteraceae bacterium | reverse complement strand
GCGCTCGGCTCTTTTCCTTTCTTAGCCAGTGCACCGAAGATGGCCATGCTTACCGGCGTGAGAGCTACGACGTAGAATGGGTTGAACTGCTGGAAGATAGGTGCAGAGATCGGCAGCGAAGCCGGGTGGTTGGTGTATTTCCATGCCAGTAGGGCCAGCATGGCAGCACCGATACCGCCCCATATCGATTTGGCCTTGTTAGTGCTTTCACCAAAGATGCCGAACAATGCATATACCAGTATAGCCACAGCCACCAAGTTGATGATGTCAAAAGCCATGGTCTGCACGCCGTTCACAACGGGCGTCACAAACTCGTTTGCAAAATAGGTCAGCGTCAGTCCGTTCTGGTGGAAGGCCATCCAGAAGAAAAGTACCACCGTAAAGACCAGACACAAAGCTACGATACGCTTCTTGGTCTGCTCGGGTGTGAGTTCTTCTACCTTCTGTCCGGACGCAGCTTGCTGCTTAGCAGTGTGCTCAACGTGCTTGAACCAAGGACGGCAAGCGTAGTAAATGGCGATGCTGAATACCAGCGAAGCGCAGGCCACCATGAAGGCGAAGTGGTAACTGTCGTTCACCGAGTAACCGAGTGCTTCTTGTGCCCATGCCATTATCTTAACGGCTGCTGTCGGAGCGAACATGGCACCGATGTTGATGGCCATGTAGAACAGCGAGAAAGCGGCGTCGCGACGGTCAGCGTACTTTGGGTCGTCATAGAGGTTACCTACCATTACTTGCAGGTTGCCTTTGAACAAACCTGTTCCAAGGCTGATAAGCAACAGGGCAGCAAACATAGCCGTCATCGGCAACACAATAGATCCGTTGTCGATACCTCCCATCGGGATGGCAAGCAACAGATAGCCCAGAAACATGATAATGATACCAATCGTTACGCACTTTCCGTATCCGATCTTGTCGGCCAGGATACCACCTACCAGCGGCAGGAAGTATACGAGTCCCAGGAACGACGAATAAATAATTCCAGCCGTGCCGGGAGCAAGACCGAAGTTGGCGCGCAGGAAGAGCGCAAAGACGGCTAACATGGTGTAGTAGCCGAAACGTTCGCCTGTGTTGGCGAGTGCAAGAGCGAAAAGCCCCTTTGGTTGATTACTAAACATGATTTTTTTATTTACGATTTAACGATTTACAATTTACAATTTTCAAAATCACGGAATAATATATTTAATATATTATAGGGTTTGGTGGGATGCGATATTCATATGACTCAATGTTTAATCCCCTTCAGCCCCTTCGTTTATGATCTCACACCATCCGTGTTTGTCTTCGGCACGGCCGAACTGGATGTCGCGCAGGGCACGATAGAGTTCGGAGAGTATGGGTCCGGGTTCGCTGCCAAACGAATAGGTCACGTTGCGCTCCGGATCAAGTACTCGGTCGATGGGCGATATCACGCAGGCTGTTCCGCAAGCGGCGGCCTCGCTCATGTCAGCCAATTCTTCCAGCCGGATATGTCGGCGAGTCACCTTGTAGCCTCGTTCACGAGCCAGGGTCATCAGACTGTCGTTAGTGATGCTGGGCAAGATGGCACTGCTACGTGGCGTCAGGTACTCTATTTTGTCGTTTGTCGTCCGCTTGATGCCGATAAAGTTGGCTGCGGAGCACTCGTCGATGTAGCGGTGGTACTTGCTGTCGAGGAAGAGGCAGTCGAGTCCCATGGCATGGGCGGCTTCGGTTGCTCGGAACGATGCGGCATAGTTGCCACCCACCTTGAATTGCCCTGTGCCAAGGGGAGCCGCACGATCTACGTAGCGGTTGACGATAAAACTCGTGCAGTGGAACTTGCCGGGGTAGTACGGACCGATAGGCGAGGGGATTACGACGAACTCAAAGTCCTGACCCGGTCCTACGCCCAAACGTGGCGTTGTGCCGATTAACAGCGGTCGGAAATAGAGCGTGGCGCCTGTGCCGTAGGGAGGCACAAAATCGATGTTCTTCTCCAGCGCAAGGCGGATAGCTCGTCCGAACAGTTCTTCGGGTACGGGCTTCATAAACAGTCCCTCGGCGCTGCGCGCCATACGACGTGCATTCTCGCGCCAACGGAAGATACGTATCTTGCCGTCGATGCCGCGGAAGGCTTTCAGTCCCTCGAATGCTTCTTGGCCATATTGCAGGCAAGTAGCCGAGACATGCAATTGGATATGTTTGTCGGAAGTGGCATATGGTTCTTCCCACACGCCGTCATGATAGCCGGCCCGAACGATATAGTCCGGTTCGGTATAATGAAATCCCAGTTTACTCCAATTAATATCTTTCATCAAACAATGTGTCTAATATGCTTATCTCCGTTTGCCACGGATGTTTGTCTGTCCAAATTTGTCCGCTCCAGTCCACGGTTCTGGTCGTTAGTCGTTTGTCGTTTGTCGTTGGCTTTTCTCGTTTCAGTAGCGAAACAAGCGTCGCATTCAGTTCATCATTCAGGTCGATCAGCCATCGGTATTCGCGTTCGTAGTACGGCCGCAGGTAGTCGGCGAAGTACATGAAATAGGGCGTGTGTTGATAGGCGCTAACCAGTGTAATCCAGTGCTGGTGTTGCCAGCGGCTCTGGTAACTGATCTCTATGTCGCGCGTCATTTGCTTGTGTTCTACTTTCTTCACCGGAACGGTCAGGCGAACCAAATCAGCCTTGGCGTCGCGAATGAGCGCCCGATTGCGGAAGGTCTGCTTTTCGAACGTTTCCATCTGCTCAATCGTGGCCGGTTCGCTCATGAGCGCCTGGATGTACGACAACGGAGGCAAATATGCAGTAGGCAAAAGCATTTACAATTTAGTCACTTACAATTTACCATTTAATCCCTACCTGTGGCTTTGCGTCCAAGTCGTTCCCAGCGAATGTTGTGCTTATCCTTGTCGATAGAGAGCCAGATGAATACCGGTCGTCCTACGATATGATCTTCCGGCACAAAGCCCCAATAGCGGCTGTCGGCCGAGTTGTGACGGTTGTCGCCCTGCATCCAGTAGTAGTCCATCGTGAAGGTATATTCCTGGCCGATCTCCATGGGCTGGAACTCATAGGCTTCGGCGATACGACGGTAGATCCAGTAGTTCTGCTCGGTGATAAGGAGTTTATCACCCTTTCGGGGGATATAAATCGGACCGTAGTTGTCACGTGTCCAGTCGTTGTGGCCAAGCGGATATACCTCGCCACCCATTTCTTCGGGCTGGAGAGTGATGGATAGTATATGTTCGTTCTTTTTCAGCTCGTCATACATCTCCTTGGTGAGCGGGAAGAGGTACGTGACTCCTTCTGTATTCAGACGGTTTCGATCGTCCTTAGCGATGCCGATTCGATTCAGGTACTTCTCGCTCAACAGACTGCCGTCCGTACGAACTAGATAGTTGAGCTGCGTTCCTTCGCGTTCCGGCTCACGCTGCCAATCGGTTTCGGACTTGGTGTAAACAACGTTGTTGGTTACGCGCAGACTGTCGCCAGGTGTGCCGACGCAACGCTTTACGTAGTTCTCGCGGCGGTCCACAGGACGAACGACTATCTCGCCAAACAAGTCCTTGCGCTGATGAACAATGTCTCGTCCGTAGTAGTGGCAGAGGGTATAGTAGTCCGGGTTCTGCATGTCGAGACAAACCGTGTCGCCAGCCGGGAAGTTGAAGACGACGATGTCGCCTTTCTGCGGACTGGTCCATCCTTTCAAACGTTTGTAGCCCCATTGCGGCCAACTGATATAACTCTTGCCGCCGCCCAACCATGCGGGTAGGGTGTGTTGCGTCAGCGGCATCGAGAGCGGCGTGTTGGGCACGCGGGCACCGTAGGCCATCTTGCTCACGTAGAGGAAGTCGCCCACGCGGAGCGTCTTCTCAAGCGATGAAGAGGGAATCTGGTAGTTCTGGAAGATATAGATGTTGATAAAATACACTGCGATGAGGGCGAATAGGATGGCATCTACCCACGAGCAGATTGTGTAGAGGGTGCGATTCGTATCTTTGTAGCGGTGCCACCAACCATAGTTGATGTACTTGGTGGTGAACATGTCTGCTATGAGGGGCAGCAGTACGAGCCACCCTAGGCTCTTCCAGTCGCCCCAGGCCACCCAGATGATAAAAGCCACATAGAGGGTACACCATATACCGCATGCTACCCAACCACGGGTCTTTACGTTTTGTATGCGTTCTTTAAATGTCATTTTTTTGAATTTTTAATTTCTCAAATTCCCAGCACCTCTTGCATGGTATGTGCTCCTTTCTTGCCGGCGAGCCATTCAGCGGCGATAACAGCCCCCAATGCAAAACCCTCGCGCGACTTGGCGCTGTGAGTGAGTGTGAGTGTGTCTACAGGACTATCCCATGTGACGGTATGTATGCCGGGCACCTCGCCCTCGCGGATCGACTCAATAGGCACATTCGCCTGAAACCTTTCACCATTCGCCTTTATGTCCTCGGCCAGCGTCTTGGCCGTACCGGATGGAGCATCGAGTTTGTGGATGTGATGCACTTCGGTGATATGCGGGGTGTACTCTGAATACGGCTGCAAGAAATGTGCCAACTGGCGATTGAGAGCAAAGAGGATGTTAACCCCAAGCGAGTAGTTGCTGCTCCAGATGAGTCCTACGTTGCGCAGTCGTCCGTTCTCTGTCTGCTCCTGGATGAAGGTTTGGGCATCCCAGCCGGTCGTACCACACACGACATTTACTCCTCGATTCCAAGCGTCAAGGATATTCTGACGGGCCGTGGCGGGGGTGGTGAACTCGATAGCAACATCTGCGTCCGCAAAAGAAGGACTATTGATGTCGTAGTGGTTGTCGATGTCGATACGTGCCACAATCTGGTGTCCGCGATTGAGCGCAATCTGCTCAATCATGCGTCCCATACGCCCGTATCCTATTAAAGCTATTTTCATATTTTTTCTTGTCTTTACACGCTAAAAGCGTGCAAAGGTACAAAAAAAAACGCACACTCGCAAGGATAATGTGCGTTTTTTGAGAAAAAAGATGGTTTGTGCAAGCTTAGACCGCTAATTTTTATCGGGGACGAAGTCAAAATCGTTTATCGAGCGCAGGACCTCTCCATCGTCTACATCTCTTAGTTTCAATGTGTGTGTCGTTGCGGTTTCGATGTGAAGCGTCTCTTTAAGGAACCGTTGAGCCACCCGTGGAATGGTATATGTTTCGCCATCAGCATAGGCGACCATATAGACGTATATTGTCTTCGCTAAAATGGTATCTTGATGGCTTATTGTACATGTCATGCATTTTTTTGCGTTAGATTTTTGAAAATCAATCCAGTCAATCGGGGCATAATATCGGCTACCTAATACAACAAAACTTTTCTTCTTGTTGCTTTTCATTTTTTTGCGAAGGCCGCCTTTTACTCTGTAACTGTCGTAAAAGATACTTTTGCGATCTTCTTTTAGTGATGACAAAGCTTTGTTAGTGTTGTCTTGGTACGTAATGTACGTTCCGCTTTTTTCGTTTGTGGTAAACACCATCATCGTGTCTGCATTTCGAATGAAGGCTTCCAACTCGTAGTCCTTTATGGTAGATGTGAGAGAATCTGGCAGTCCGTCCGGGTAGTAGAAATAAGTTTCCAAGGTGTCAAAACCGATGAAACAACTCAGGATGATGCCGCGTTGTGAGATGGAACCGGTTTCTGCTGCACTATCTGGTTCGAAATCAGCCACTTTTGCTTGTTTCGCGGACAAACAAATGGGGTAGAAATTGCTATTTTTCGATTTTTCGTTTTCGCTCAAATCTTTTTGGTCCCGAGCGTGTTTTTCGTATATCTCGTCCCGCAAAAGTACATAGGCCTGTGTGCTTGGCATATTAATAAAGATGAGATTATACTGGTCATCCGTTCGTACATCAAATTTATATTTTGGGCTTTTCTTT
>JAFPLG010000018.1 GCA_017402895.1 Paludibacteraceae bacterium | reverse complement strand
GGGAGACAACGAGGCAGAATGGAGTTATCATGGTTATGCATGCTCGGACTACTATCATATCGACCCGCGTTACGGATCGAACGAACAGTATTGCCAACTGGTGGAGATGATGCACAAGAAGGGGCTGAAGATGATCATGGACATGGTGCCGAATCATTGTGGCGCTGCCCACTGGTGGATGCAGGATCTGCCCTATCAGGACTGGATCAACCAGTTCCCCGAATTCACCAACACACCTAATGCCTTCTCGACGAACTACGATATCAATGCCTCGCAGTATGACCGCAAGATGTCGAACCGTGGATGGTTCGACCGCCCCATGCCGGACATGAACCTGGAGAACCGGGACTTATTAAAATACTTCCAGCAGTGGGCTATCTGGTGGATCGAGTACGCACAGCTGGACGGACTGCGCGTAGACACCTATCCGTATATCGAGAAGCAACCTGCTGCCGACTGGCTGAAGGCGATACGCGATGAGTACCCGTGGATCAATATCGTAGGCGAGTGCTGGACGCGTCCGGCGTCGAACGTAGCCTACTGGCAATCGGGTGCATTGAACTACGACGGCTTTGACAGCCATCTGCCTACCGTGATGGACTTCCCCGTAGAGGAAGCAATCCGCCAGGCACTGGAGAACGACGGCAACTACTGGGGTGGCGGACTGACCAAGGTGTACGACGCCGTAGCGAGCGACTACCTCTATGCCGACGTGAATAAGCTGCTGCTCTTCTTGGGCAACCACGACATGGACCGCATCGCCGATGTAGTAAAAGACGGCGACCTGCGTCGCGTGAAACTCGCAAACGTGATGCTGGCCACGATGCGCGGTATCCCGCAGATCTTCTACGGCGACGAGTACGGACTGAAGAGCTCGGATCGCAGTCTGGGTCACTCCACCCTGCGTATGCCGCTGCCGCTGGGCAATGAGGTCACCGCTGAGATGCAGGACATGTACGACTTCCAGAAGCGATTGTTCCAGTTCCGCAAGCAGGAACCGGTGCTGCAGACGGGACGCACGATGCACTTCATCACCCGCGACAACACCTATGCCTATTTCCGCTACAACGACGAGTGCGCCGTATTCGTATATATCAACGCGTCGGAGCATACCCGTTTCATCCCGGTGGACCACTACAAGGAGATACTCGACAAGTACAACCCGAAGGGCGAAGACCTGCTGAGCGGCAAGAGCTATAACCTGGGACGCGAGATGCCGATTGACATTGCTCCACTGTCTGCGATAGTAGTGAAATTGAAAAAGTAAAAACTGAAAACTGAAAGGAAATGAGATATAAACTCTTAGTCGTTATTATTGCTTTCATAAGCCTGACGGCTTGTCAACCGAAAGAGGAGTCGCCTGTACGCATGGTGAGTCATACCTATACACTCCACACAACCGACACGCTCAACCCGACAACCGTGCTCTACATGGACTTCAAGGTCGAGTGGCCCTGCCGCGAAGACAGCGTGATAGAGGCAATTCGCAAGGACGCCATGGCCAACCTATTTGGCGTGGACGTAGTGGGTAAGACGATAGAAGACGCGCTGTTGCAGTATGCCGATACGCTGCGTAAGCAGTATCGTGAGGAGTTTGCCATAGACGAGACTACCACGCCGGAGGAGGAAGACTACGGCAAGATATACCATACGATGCGGGTGTCGATAGACGACCCGTGTGAGTGCTTTCTGAACTTCGAGTTATACAAAGAAGAGAGCAACAGCATGGAGGCGCACGACACGCACAGCACCAATTACTACTGCTACGACCGGCGTACGGGAGAGTTCATCTCCGAGGACAAGCTCTTCAAGGGCGACTATCAGAAGGAGTTGACCCGACTGATTACGGAGGCTATCTGGCAGTCGCATTCCAGTCGAAGCTATGTGCGCAGTCTGGAATACGTAGGACTGGACGTGGACGAGGCCGAACCAAATGGCAACTTCTTTATCTCGGGCGACCATATCACGTATTTCTACCAGGAGAACGAGATAGGTTGTTATGCCGCAGGACCGCAAAAGGCCGTAGTAGAACTGGAGGACATGCGCGCTTATCTACGCGACACAACAATCATTCACAGCCATGAATAATACGATCGAGATGAGCCTGATGGACGCCGAGGAGCGTCGGATGGTAGAATATATATGGAACCTGATTCCGCAGGAAGACCGAGAGGGCATGTCGCCGGACGACGTGCTGTTGGTGCTGGACCTGGTGGACGACTACCTGGAAGAGAAGGGTCTGCTGGTCTACAACGGCGATGAGGCCGAGTACCTGGACGGCGAGATAGACGAGACCGACCAACTGAACTATATCAACAAGGCTGTACAGAAAAGCGGCCGCCGGTTGACGGGCGTTCAGATCCAACTCATACTGGACGGCGAGTTGCAGTACGGCATCCAAGAAGGTTATTACGAAGAAGAAGATTAAACGAAACGGATTATGGCACTGAATAATTTCACCCAACGCACGCTGAGCGGTGCACTGTATGTAGCGGTCGTGGTGGCATCGATACTGGTTCACCCGGTTGCTTTCGGAATAGTCTTTCTGCTGGTCAGCATGCTGGCTGTTCGGGAGTTTCATCAACTGATGCAGAGTCCGTCGCGACTGACCGCACTGGCGATGGTAGCGGCCGCCTGGCTGTTTGCCGCCCTATGGATGCCCGTCTATGAGCCGTGTACAGAAATAGCGGCACCGCTGACGATCACCCTGCTGTTTGTATATATGCTGATGCTGGGAGGCGGACTGCTCGCCGAACTGTGGGGCAAGGCCGAAAACCCGATACAGAACTGGGGGCACCTGCTACAATCGCAGTTTATGATCGCCCTACCCTTTGCCCTAATGAACGCCCTATATTTCATCGACAAATACCTGCTGCTGGCCGTCTTTGTGCTCATATGGGTGAACGACTCGGGCGCCTACTGCGTAGGCGTACTGACCGCCAAGCGCAAAAATGGCAATCATAAGATGTTCCCGCGCGTCAGTCCCAAGAAGAGCTGGGAAGGACTGTTTGGCGGTATCCTGCTGGCCATGGGCATTGGTGCACTGCTAGCCTATTTCGGATGGTTCGACCAACTGACAGATCCCTACCGCCACCTCAATCCATACTGGATAGGCGTGCTGTTTGCCCTCTTCGTAGCAGTATTCGGTACGCTGGGCGACCTGGTAGAATCACTCATGAAGCGCACCATCGGCGTGAAGGACTCCGGACGATTCCTACCCGGCCACGGCGGTGTACTGGATCGCTTCGACTCGATACTGCTGGCCGTACCGGCTACGATGGCATTTACGATATTGATCCTCTTTTTCTGCTTATAAATGGATCTCGGCCTCCGCATAGCACACCGACTGGTAGACTGGTTGATCTATCCGCTGCTGTACTACGTAGTGCGGTATCGCCGTAAGGTGACCCGCAAGAACCTGCGCAACTCCTTTCCCGAGAAATCCGAACAAGAGTTACGACAGCTGGAGCGGCAGTTCTACCGCCAGTTTTGCGACACGATCGTCGAGGCTGTATGCGGCTATTGGATGACCGACGAAGAGATGCGCCGCCACGTGGTGTTTCACCATGCGGAGGAGGCCAACCGGCTGATCGACGCTGCCGGAGGTGGCATACTGATGCTGGCGCACCTGGGCAACTGGGAATGGATGGCCAGCGTGCAACAGTGGGTATCGCCAGGCGTGACGGAACTGAATGTCTATCGCCGGCTGAAGAGCCCATGGGCCGACCGACTGATGCTGGCGCTCCGCGGTAAACGGGGCGGAGAGTGCGTAGAGAAACAGCGCATACTGCGTGAAATGGTGCGTTACCGTGCCGAACAAAAACCCGTGACCGTTGGACTGCTCTCCGACCAGAAACCCCGCCCCGAAGTGACACGTACGTGGGTGCGGTTTCTCAACCAGGAGACCGGCTTTCTGGATGGCGGCGAGGTGCTGGGTAAGAAATTCGGTTATCCGGTCATCTACCTCTATATCCGTCGCACCCGACGCGGATACTATGATGTAGACCTGCAGGTACTAGCCGCCGACCCGAAGATAACGCTAGGAGGCGAAATCACGCGTACGTATGCGCGAACATTAGAAAAGAATATACTGGAGCAACCGGCATTGTGGTTGTGGACACACAACCGCTGGAAATGGAACCGGAGTGGCTCCGGACCCAAATAAGTGGACCATTAATTTTACGAATCAGATGCGTTGTAGTGTAGTCATACTGAATTGGAACGGGGCGGAGATGCTCAGAAAGTATCTGCCGTCAGTCTTGCAATATACTATCCTGTCCGACACGGAGATTGTCGTGGCGGATAATGGTTCGTCCGACAACTCGGTGGATATCCTCAAGAAGGAGTTTCCTTCGGTGCGTATCATCCCGCTGCGCTACAACCTGGGCTTTGCCGAGGGATATAACCAGGCCATCCAACAAGTCAAGAGCGAGTACATCGTACTGCTCAACTCCGATGTAGAGGTGACGGCTGACTGGCTAAGTCCACTACTAGATTATATGGACGCTCATCCGGAAGTGGCAGCCGCGCAACCTAAGATACGCAGTTGGCGTCAGCGCGAGCGGTTTGAGCATGCCGGTGCTGCAGGAGGTTATCTGGACCGCCTGGGTTATCCCTATTGCCGCGGCCGCATACTGGGCGACGTAGCGGAAGACAAGGGGCAGTTTGACACAACGACGGATGTGCTCTGGGCCACCGGTGCCTGTCTCTGTATTCGTCGCGAGGTATATACCGACCAAGGCGGACTGGACGGCGACTTCTTTGCGCACATGGAGGAGATTGACCTATGCTGGCGGTTGAACTGCCGCGGTTATCGCATCGTCTGCATCCCCGAGTCGGTGGTGTATCACCTGGGCGGTGGTTCGCTCGGGTATGAGAGCCCCCGAAAGACCTATCTGAACTTCCGCAACAACCTGCTCATGATCTACAAGAACATGCCTGCGGCGCGTCTATGGCGCGTAGCCTTGTGGCGTTGGGTGCTGGATTATGCGGCGATGGCCCATCTGCTCGTAACGGGCAAGGTACGCAACGCCTGGGCCGTGGTACAGGCTCGTTGGGACTACCATCTGATGAAGCGTAGCTACAAAGAGAAGAGGCAGGAAAACATGGCAAAAGCCACTGTTCCCTACCCCTCTACTATTACGAATCGCAGCATCCTCTGGGATTACTACTTCCGAGGCACAAGAGCGTAGTTACTGCGTCACCTTGCGGTACTTACCCTCGATGAGCAGCATGCCCGGCAGTATTTCACCGCCGGAGATTTTCTTGAACGTAGTATAAGGCAACGTAGCGCCGTCGGCTTCTTCGAGCACGGCGTTGTAGCGGTTGTCCCATATCTTTCCCTTCACGGCCTTGACCGTAGCGATATACTTATAGGTGGTCTTCTCGGTTTGCGGGTCGATAACACGTTGTACAACCTGGAATTTCGATCCGTCGGTAATACCCTCTTTCATACCTATCTTAGCCGCATAGCCCTCTATACGTCCGTTGTCGGCAGTGAGCACCTGGTAGACGGGAGTCTTGACCTTGAAGTCCTCGTACTGTTTAGCCAGCGCCACGATATTCTTATCCATCGAACGGGCACAGATCGTTCGTACGAGTTCGGTGCGGGTATACTTACCCTTGAGCACCGATTTCTTGTCAAACTCATACTCATGCGCTACGTACTTGAGGCGATAAGTCGTCTTGTCGTCCAAAAAGGCCTGTACCTTCTGCGGATCAGGTGTGCCGGTATAGTGCATCTGGTAGAAGATGGCGGCGATAGAGTCGTTCCACTCCAGCTGGTAGAGATAGGAATGCGTCTTCACTTTGAAACCGGTGAAACTATCAGCTATGGCTCCGGCCAGTTGGGCAGTCTGTCGTCCGGCATTGCCTCCGGCAAGTGCATCGAATATACCACCCAACACAGCAAGTGTGGTCTTCGCTGCCGCAGCCTCTTGTTCGGCCGTGACATAGGTGATGTCGTTGACCAGCACGTAGGTGTTCTGCAGCAGTTCTTCTCCGGCATCACTCAGCGTAGCCAGTCCGCGTGTGGTCTGGAGCGCGAGCGTCACATCCACATCCGATGCATTATACTGGCCGCGGGTCTGAATCAGTTCGGTATTGAACGTAGCATCCTCAACGGTGTTGCCCTGGAGTCCGAACCACTTAGCTACCATCTTCTTGCCTATCTCGTTCCGATTGAGCAAATCCTCGGTATACTTGGCATTCTTCTGCAGCTCGGCGCTGGTGAGGGCATGGCCGTAGGTAGCCTTGTAATAGCCCGAGTCGCGACGCTGCACCATCTTAACCGTATTGTTGTTGATGATGCGCACACCGACGTTATGGTCGTCGTACTTATCGGGGATAGGAAGCGAGTCGAAAGCCTTGTATATCTCCCCGCCAAACTCATCCTCGGGATGATAGACGAGGATGGTCGTGAGTGCGTTGCGTCGGTAGGTACTGAGCTCTTGAGCAAACATGCCCACCCCAAATAGGGCGAGCATGCTTAAGATCATCAATCGTCTCATCTGAGCGGAATGAAATTGATGTCGGTGTTCTGGTGCGGCTGATGCTGTCCGTAAGCCACGCCTACATCACGCATAGCCTTGATACGTTGGCTCTCCAGGTCGATACCGTCTTGGTACTGCTTCATCTCAAACTTCCAGTCGTCCAGCACCTTGCCCTTGATCTCTTTGTAGAGCGCCATAGCATCCTGGTAGCAACCCGCATCGGGCAGTATCTGAGCCAGGTACTGACCTGCTTTCTCTGCACCCAGGCTGTTCTGCTCGGCAGCCCATACTTGGCGAGCCTTAGCCAGGTTGACATTGCACATTTCGTCCTGGTACTGCTGGAAGATCTGGAGTCCGGCCTTGAGGGCATCGTCATACTTGGAGCACTCTTGCGGAATCTGTCCGATGATATAGAGCGCCTCGTCAAACTTCTTCTGCTTAGCCAGGTACTGTGCCTGTTGGATCATCTGCGGAGCCTTCTGCTCGTAGTAAGCGATGATCTTCTGCTTACCCTCGTCGATAAACTTGGATATCTGTGCATTCTGAATCGGCATACGGCTGATGGCATTCATATAGCACTTGGTCTCGGTCTCACCCAGGCCACGTACGACAACGCTGGTCGAAGAGAAAACGGTGCGGTTCAGCATATCCACGATATAGAAGTTCATCTCCATCTTCTCGGCGATCTTAGCCGGAGGACCGGGGATGATATCCTTGTCGAGCGGAACAGTAACCACGGTGAGTGCGAACTGGCCCTGATAGTCCATTCCGGCGATGCCGTTACGGGTGAGCAACTGGGTCAGCTTGCTCTCAATCTGAGCCTGAGCTCCGGCTGGGAACGGTTCGGTCAACTCTCCTACGACAACCGATATGGGCAGGTAGGTGGTATTGCCGGCAGCCATGACAACAACTGTCATCATAGCGATAATAAGCGAACTAAATATACGTTTCATAACTATCAATTTTTATCGTTTCTCAATTACTTTTCGCCCAGGATGATCACTGCTCTTCCGAGTCCCTTGACCATCACCTTGCTCGGGATGTTGTACGGGGCCTTCTTGAGCATCTTAGCCAGTTGCTTAGCAAAGCCGTTGGCATCAATTGCGCGGCCGTTCTGGTCGTACACAGGAATACGAACCTGGGTGAAGTTGGCGATATTC